>JALXCH010000402.1 GCA_026991005.1 Calditrichia bacterium
AATCAATGAAATGTCATATAAAAATAAACAAATTTTGTCCAATTTAAAAATATAACTATCTGAGGATTATGGAAAGTAAAAGACAAAAAATCGAAGAACGTTATAAGCACATCATGTCATCTTCTGGTGGCTATGATGGTGTTCTCGAGGTCAACCGTTACTCCCACGTGAAAGCAGCATATATAGGGCATCTTTTGCGTAAACATGGGGTATTGCCCGGTCGAACCATCCTGGAAGTAGGAGTTGGAACAGCTTTAATTGCATCTCCTCTAGCACAATCTGGCTGGGATGTCGTTGGGATTGATTTTTCGGAGGATATGTTAAGAGGAGCGAAAGAGAGATTGAAAGAACATTCTATCCGGAATGTTTATATCGCCAGAGCAGATGGATTTACTTTACCCTTTGCTAACAATCAATTCGATGCGGTCATCGCAATACAAGTACTTCATTTGTTTGAACCTAAAGAACGTCAGTTACTTTTACAGGAATTTTATCGTGTAATTAAACCAGGCGGTGTGGTAATCGTGGATATGTTGCAGAGATTTTCTCATTTGAAGAAATGGTGGCGCAACCGTAACCGGCGTCCTCATCGGTATGAACCTCCCTCAGGAATACGAGCAACTTTTTCTTCTTATCCGCAAACCATCCTGGAAGGAGGCATTTTGCCGCTTTCATGGAAAATTCATCGTCTCAATCAACAAGCTTTATTTAAACCTTTAATTCCATTCTGTCGAGCTCCCATTTTAAAATGGTTCGCACATTCTCATTTTGCAGTTATTCCTAAAAATAATTCTCGATAATTCCTTTCTGGTACATTAAATCTGCTGTTTTATTAATTACATGATAGCTTTGAAAAATACCTTACGTTTCATTTTGGTTAACTATTGGTAGAATTTTTAATTACACTGGTACTAAATCGGAAAGAATGGGGTACAAAACTCAGCATATTAAAAACCTACCTTGAAAAATCACGGGAAAGCCGCCAGGTTTGCAATAATAGCGCGCATTGGACGGTGGTGGAATATTTCAAAACGCAAATTCCAAATCACAAATTTCAATTTTACATTACAAAATCTACAAAACGTGCTCACCAAACAAAATATTTCATTATCCGGTTAAGCTGGTAAAAAATTCAGGAATTTTTCATTACTACTATTATTTCTGCCGTCCCTTCAATTCTAATATGAATTGGGTGGGATTTCCCATTCCCATGGCTGGAAGGCCATGGGCTAATATCTTTCGGCCACTCCGTGGCTTCGTACCCTGCCAGAAGATGTTATTTTTCAAATCTAAAGAACTCGTTTTAATTTTCCTGAAAATCCCTCAATAAATATTCATATAATATTTCCATTGCACACATTTTTCATTTATCATTTTTAATTTTTCATTTTTCATTCCTTTCCGTGTCTTCTGTGTCCTCTGTGGTTTTTCCCTGGGATTAGTGCCTATCTGTATCTTCTGTGGTTGCAAAAATTAATTCAAAATTAACAATTCCATCAGTATCGCCCTTTCAGGGCTAAATTTTTGGGATGTTCTCTATTTCCAGGGCTTCGCCCTGAGCTATTCTTGTTTGAGTGCTTCGCACTCCCTTTATAAAAATATTCATTTTTCTATTTTAATCTTCATTCAATTCTGTGTTTTTCCAAAGGATCAGCGTCTGACTGTATATTCTGTGTTCTCTGTGGTTGCAAAAATTCAAAATTCATAATTATATCTGCCGTCCCTCATGAACTAAAACGAGGTGGGTGGGATTTTCCTTTCCCATGGCTGGAAGGCCATGGACTAATATCTTTCGGCCACTTCGTGGCCTCTCACCGTGACAACTAAACGTTCACCAGTTGAAGCTTCCAGTGTTAAAGAATTTCTCATCTTTTCAAATAAAATTACCATTTTAGGCACACCATCCTGCCCATGCACTGCATCTAGTGGAATATCCGAAGAATCCAGTGAATGAGTTGACATTTTTCAATTTTTCATTTTTCATTTTCCATTTTCCATTTTTCATTTTCCATTCCCCCTTCCTTCCCCCTATCTACCTTATACACCCTATTTACCCTATTTACCCTATTTCCCCTCATATTTTATGCTCTATGCTCTATGCTCTATGCCCTATGCTTTATGCTCTATGCTTTACGCCCTATCCTTCATTTCCTCTCAACTCCGCAATCCGAAAGAAAGCCTCCCGAAACTCCCGTGGCGAAAGCAAATTGACTCCCCGCTCTACTCCCTGATTGAGGACAATCACCAGTTGCCGAATCTGATGAAACCGCCAATATGCTTCGGTGGTGCGGTACAGAGGATAAACAGATTTGTTGGTCAATAAAGGATCGGCATCGGCAGGGAACAATCCACGTTCCACGGCCCGCTGGTAATCCACCGTGCCGGGAATTGGAGAAAATGAAGCCAGCCGCACCTGAATACCCAGCGAATGCACAAAAAGAATGCTTTGATACACTTCCTCCAGGGGCTGTTCAGGAAGTCCCATTAGCACATACGCCTCCAGCTTCTTGCGGGGATATCCTGCCGCCTCCAGATGTTGAACGGCTCTTTCCAGGTCATCCGGAGTAACTTTGTTGCGCATATCCTGCAATCGATCGGCACTTACCGACTCAAAACTTAAACGAATGGTACGGAATCCCGCACGAAAGAACACCGCAGCAACTTCTTCATCAATCTGGCGCACGTGCAATCCGTTGGGAGTGTGAAAACGCAGATTTAATCGCTTGTGCTCCATCAGCGAGTGCATAATGGGTAAAAAATGATGGGTTTTGTGCAACAAAAGGGCATCATCGTAAAATGCCACATCCCTTACCCGCAAACGACGCGTCTGCTCCACAATTTCCTCTACAACCTTCTGTGGCTGGCGTCGGGTGTACGGCCCACTGATCTTATGCGTTGCGCAAAACGTACAGCGGAAGGGACATCCCCGGGAGGTCATCACAATGTAGTAATCGGGATGGCGAATGAGATCGAATGCCGGTGGAGGGAAATCATCCAGACTTCGGGGAAGGGGTTCCGGATCCGGAGCATCCGGTAGTAGGGATTTTAACAACTGCGCCACCTGAACCTCTCCCGGTCCGGTAATCAGATAATCCGGTTGAACCACCTCCCGGGCATGTTCCGGCATTAACGTGGCATAAATTCCTCCCAGAATCACCGGAACCCCCGGCCACACCTGACGCACTAACTCTACCACCCGTTTGGGTCCGGGGTACCAGTAAGTCATGAACGAAGTTACCAGCACAGCATCGGGACGAGGACGCTGGTGCAATTCCTTCAGAAAAATCTCTTCCGGCAACCCATAGCGGGCAAAATGGCGGGGAATAAAATTCAGCACCGCCGGTTTTTCCACAATTTCTCGATAAAAAGAACCGGTTCCGTACCTGCGTACTTTGGGAGCAGTACGTCCCTGCCGCTGCAATACATCGGGATGGTATTTATCCAGACAATCCAGAAAATCTATTTCGTAACCCAGTTTCCGCAGGTAAGCAGCAATATAAAGCAAACCCACCGGTTTGCTCCATAAATCGAATGCAGTAAAATCATAAATCCAGGGATTGATGAGAAGCAGTCTGGGTGCCATGCAGTTGGTCGCGTTTTCGGGAAATTTAATTAAACAACTTCAAAAGCTCGACAAAAATGAAGATATCCGTGCTTAGAAACAACGTTTTATTGTCGATTTAGCCTTTATCTTTCTGAGGTTGTGTAAAAATAAAACTCTGAAGAATATTTAATCAATATCACGCATATTGTAGCTCATAATGTTTATTTAAAACCGGGGCAATAAAAAGCGTGTTGCTCAATTCGTATTTTATAATGAATTTAGCATTTCTTTATGGCCATAGGAACCCAGCATTGAGATAACAGTAAAGAAAAACTTATTTTCGATGGTATTTCCCAGCCTTTAAAATACAAAGTAAATCTTTAATTCATCGAGATTTACAGTGTTTTTTCATAGCCACGAGCTTCTAGCTCGTGGACCACTTGATCCCTCCCTACAAATCAGGCTTTAGCCTAAAATTGGGCTAAAGCCCAATTTGTAGTTTGTGCCTTAAGTTCCCCGAGCTGGAAGCTCGGGGCTATGTTTTACTTTGAATGACAATGTATAAATATTCTATTGACACAGCTTTTTACACAGCCTCTTTCTTCCCGTTACCTTTTTCCTGTTAAACTCCCTCCTCCATCAGAATTGATTGATCAAACGGAACTCAATTCCTTCGAACTCGGGCTGGTAGATGCACACCCCGCCCGCACAAATTTTCCCTTCACGACGACTCCCGGCAAAGATGGTTAAATCGTACTGCTCCAGGAAGTGAATGGCAGCCTGCCCACCCAGCCAGATCTTGCGCTCGGAGAACTGATCGGTGGTACGTTCTGCCAGCAAAGAAAGGGTGAACACCGGCGAATGTTCCCAGTTTAAAGAGACCGCTTGATTGTAGAACTGGCGGTCGTTCAACAGGATTTTCACATGTTGATGTTCGTAAAACATTTTCAGCGCATCGTAGCCCGTAAATCCCCACTTGGCCGTTCCCACAAAATTCAAATAACGGGCTTCCAGATCCCGCTGTTCGCCGGTAGCGCCTACCAGACTCCAATCATCCGTCGGATCCAGCTCCACCTGCCCGTAATACTCCCGATACAGCATCAATCCCGCGTGATTTTCCGTACGGCTGTGGTTCAACGTCAACACGCCCCAATCGGAAAAAGCGTATCCCAATTCAAGCAGATATCCCTTCTCGTCATTGGCTTCCATCACATGCTGATGGCGATTCAACAGGGTGTAAAGATGTTCCCGCACAGCAGTGGGGGGATTGTTGTAAGTGAGTCCTTCGGTTAAAT
>JALXCH010000403.1 GCA_026991005.1 Calditrichia bacterium
GAAATCTCCAGCCAGAATAAACAGGCCATTCACACCCTGCTGGATTCTCTGGCCAGCAACACCCGGGAATTGAGTCAGGGATTGAAAAATTTCAACCGGGCTTCCGTGGAATTAAACCGGACGTTGAGTCATCTCAATCAGGGCAAAGGCACCCTGGGCAAACTGATGGTGGAAGATTCCCTGTACCTCAATTTAAACCGCTCCATTCAGCATCTGGATTCTTTAATTCTGGACATTAAAAAGCATCCGGAACGCTATTTTAAAGTAAAGGTGCTTTAAAAGAGGAACCGCAGGAGTTTGTCTTTTTCTCATCCATTTCAAGAATCCAGCACCACACAAACTACTAATTTGAGGAAAGACAAAATAAAAAGAACTTTCCGTATGCTCCATTCCTAACAAAACAACTGTAACTCAGCTCTCCCGATTCCCTACCAACAAAAACAGAAGCTCATGGCAATGAGAAAAACTGCTTGCGCAGCATAACGTGAGAGGTTTTCTACCCTGCGGAATCTCTCTAAATAGTGCACCAAATAATTCCTCAACCTATGAAACCAATTATTTTTCTCCTTGATAATAATTTCACCAATCGTTAATTTACGATAGACGATAAAGGCAAGGGTTTCCATGGAGCGCTCGCTTAATTCCATCGAATACGATGAACATATTCGCCAACTGGCGCGCTTTGCCAAAGCCCTGGCCCATCCCACTCGCCTGCTAATTCTGAAATTCCTGGAAAACCAATCCTGCTGCTTTACCGGCAGCCTGGTGAAAGTGCTTCCGCTGGCACAATCCACTGTCTCTCAACATCTTAAAGAATTAAAAGATGCCGGGTTAATCCAGGGCGAGGTGAAACCACCGAAAATTAAATACTGCATTAACCAGGAAAACTGGCAACGAGCTCGAAAATTATTCGAGGAGTTTTTTCGCTGAAATAAAAAACCGATTTTATTGCACGATAACCGACAATTCAAACAGAACAGAAGATATGGATTTTCTTCTCTTCGGCATTGCATTTGTGGCCGCATTTTTATTTGCTCTGGGCGGAGTGGGAGCAGCTATCATCCTCATTCCCATTCTGGTATCGCTGGGATTCCCCATTCAGATGGCAAAACCGGTGGGGCTTTTTTACAACACCATTAGCCTTTCCAGCGCCAGCATTCACAACCTCCGGAATAAACGGCTGGATTTTAAACTGGCACTCCCCATCATCGTCTCCTCTTTCGTTTTTGTCGTAGCGGGTGCCTATTCCTCCACATTTGTTCCGGCACGCACCATCTTGCTGCTTTTCATCCTTTTTCTGTTGTTTTCGGGATTCATGTTCTTATTTCACAAAAAGAAAGAACAGGAGAGCTACCGGCAAGACCGGCCCTATATCGCCCTCTCGCTTATTGGGGCTGCGGCGGGACTGCTTTCCGGAATGCTGGGTGTCGGTGGGGGCGGCATCATCTCTCCCCTCATGCTTATGCTGGGATTTAATCCCAAAAAGATTGCTGCCACCACTGCCTTCGTGGTTCCTTTCTCTTCCTTCACAGGATTCCTGACCTACTGGGCGCTGGGAAGCGTGAACTGGCATATTGTACTGGTTACCTCCGCCGGGGGAATCATCGGTGCCACCGCTGGAACCCATTTTATGCACACCCGACTCAATCCCCACACCGTAAAGAAAATTCTGGCACTTATTCTGTTGATTATGGCTGTGAAACTCATCTTAAAAGTATTATAAAAAAGGAGTTTGCCATGGAAGATGCGTTGAGACAAATGGATCTGAACTTTTGCGGAAGCGGAAAGCACAAAATTTCTGCCGAAAAAATGTTTGAAACGGAAAATGTATTTTTTCTGGACGTCCGGGACGAAGCCGAAGTGAACATTCTGCGTTTCGACCTGAGTGCCTTTGGAATCCCCACTCTGAACATCCCCATCCATCAGCTGCCGGATCGTCTGGAGGAACTCCCGAAAGACCGGTTAATTGTGTGCTTCTGCTCCTCCGGTACCCGCTCTGCCTGGGCTTATATTTATCTGTTCTCCAGAGGCTACAACACCCGCTGGCTGGAGAGCTCTAACGAAGAACTGGCCAGTATGTTAAAACCGGGAAGGGTTCTGAAAACACAACAATGAAACGGTGGATTGTACTCTGTTTGCTGTGGGGAGTGCTGGGAGCGCAGGCACAGACGACAGTTGCCCATCAACCGGTGGAGGTGAACGGCTATGTGCAGTTACGGGGCAACGCAGATGGGCAGGGCTCTGCGGAGTTTTTGTTGCGCCGGTTAAAGCTGTGGCTCCGCTCCACCCCGGACTTTTCCCGGCACTGGGCGTTTAAAATCCAAACCACATTTTCGGCTTACCACAGGGAAAAGTTTTTTCTGCAGGATGTGAAACTCAAGTACCGAAATGGTCGGTTTTCCCTGGACATCGGGCAGTTTGTGCCCCGATTCAGTTTGCAACGCTCCCAGCACGATTACCACATCGCCCCTCTGGAAAGAGCCCGGGTAATCAATGTACTGATTCCAGACGGCACTCTGGGAGTCAGGGATGTGGGATTGCAACTCAATTATCATTCCCCCAATTCCCGATTTTCCTCCCATCTGGGAATTTTTAACGGATACGGCATCAAAGAATATCGGGTTCAGAACAAGGGATTTCTGCTGACCCACCAGACCAGGGCTAAACTCAACCTCCCTCGAGTGGGGCAGTTCACTTTCGGCTATTCCCTGCAATACCGCCGGGCAGAGAATCTGCCGCTGTACTTAATTTTTCCCGACACGGTACGTTACACCGGCAAAGATGTGCGTGCCAATCTTTTCGGCGCCTGGAGACTCTCCTATTTCCGTGTGCAGGGGGAAATCATCCAGGCCTGGTTCGACCGGGAGACTGCTTTCGGCTACTACCTTCTGGGCGTGTTCACTTTTTCGAAACACCAGTGGCTGGTATCTCTAGAAAAATACCGGGATGCCATCTCCGAAACCGCCGATGTGCCGTTCTGTCGCCTGGGGTACAATTTCCTGCTAAAACAGGAAAAGATACGCTTCTCGCTGGACTACCATTTTCAGATAGAGCACCATCGGGCGGTAAACTCCCGGTTTTCCCTGCAACTGCAATTTTTTCTGTTTCAACACTCGGCGTAGAAAAACATTACCCATATTTGAAAATATGGGCTATCCGACAGGATGCTGCGCAATAGCATTCCATCGATCCTCGATGGGTGTAAAATTTTTCTAACAACGTTCCTGCAATTCAATTTTCCGATAGATTATTAACACATTTCTGACACAACCAGCCCCGTCCCGAAGGGACGGAATGCCCTTAGCCCACTAAATTTAGAGGCTGTGTGAAAATGCAATGTCAATGGAATATTTATTCATTGTTGTTTAATGTAAAACATAGCCCTGAGCTTCCAGCTCGGGGAACTTAAGGCCCAAACTACAAATCAGGCTTTAGCCCAATTTTAGGCTAAAGCCTGATTATAGTAGAAGGGATTCAGGGTTCCACGAGCTAAAAGCTCGTGGCTATAAAAAACACTGTAAATTTTGATGATTTAAAGATTTACTTTGTATTTTATAGACTGGGAAATACCATCGAAAAGAAGTATTCCTTTACTGTTATATCAATGTTTGGTTCTTATGGCTTTAAAGGAAAACTATATTCAGTAATAAATAAAGATTGAACTACATGCTCTTTATTGGTCCAGTTTTAAGTAAACATTATGAGCTACAATATGCGCGATTATGATTAAATATTCTTCTGATTTTCATTTTTACACAGCCTCATTTATTTGTGGGAATGGAACGCCAAACCCCACATTAATTCGTCCCGAAGGGACAGAATGAAATTTACGTTACGGCAATATCAAGATTTAATGTGTTCTGGTAAATTGGTATTCAATAGTCACTTCCGCGTAATGTTTGTTTGTGTTGTTTTATTTCTTTTTTCCTCCCTCGTACAGAAATCAGACTTTAGCCTAAAATTGGGCTCAAGCCCAATTTTTAGTGTGGATTTATGTTCCCCGAGCTTCCCGTAAGGATTCTGCGAAGGAAGCTCGGGGCTACATTTAAAAAACAATGAATCATTATTCCATTGAATAGCTTTTTCTCACAGCCTATTCACTGGCGGGCTGTTTGCGGGGTGGCTGGACGGGTAAAAAGATGCGGAAGGTCGTGCCCTGGCCCGGTGCGCTTTCCACCTCGATGCGTCCTCCATGCTCCTTGACGATGTTGTAACTGATGCTTAACCCCAGTCCCGTACCCTGACCCACCGGTTTGGTGGTAAAAAAGGGATCGAATATTTTTTCGCGCACTTCCGGTGGGATGCCCCGCCCGTCGTCCCGAATCTCAATCACCACCTCTTCCCCCCGCAGTTCGGTTCGTATCCAGATATTGCCTTTGCCTTCGATGGCCTGCACGGCATTGAGCAGCAAATTCATGAACACCTGGTTAAGATGTCCCGGATGGCAAAAAACTTCTGGCAACTTCCCGAACTGACGATGGACGGTGATGCGATTTTTCATTTCGTTGCGCAGGAGCGAAAGGGTGGACTCGATGCCTTCGTGCAAATCTACCGCTTTGAATTCGGCTTCGTCCAGGCGGGAGAAATTGCGCAGGTTCTGCACCACCTGCTTTACCCGCTGGCTGCCTTCGATACTTTCTCGAATCAGTTTTCCAATATCTTCCTGAATAAAATCCAGGTCGTAGTGGCGGCGAATTTCCCGAAGCGTTTCCTCCAGACGCTCCCGAAAATCCGGCTGGTTGGCCTGGCGGGTCAGCACCTTTAGCAAGCGATCGATGGCGCCGATGTAGTTCTCCAGTTCCTTCATATTGGCGTAAATGTAGCTAATGGGGTTGTTGAGTTCGTGGGCGATACCCGCCACCAGCTGCCCCAGGCTGGCCATCTTCTCGCTCTGGATGAGTTGCAACTGGGCGTTTTTCAAATCGGAATAGAGCTGCCGCAGCTTGCGATTCTTTTCCTCCAGATCGCGAATGTACTGCTCCCGGATGCGAGCCTCGGTAACCTGTTGCACCAGTTGCCGGGTTTCTTCGATGTAGCGGTTATTCTCCACGGCAATTGCACACTGAATGGCCAGGGTGCGAAACACCTCCAGGTCTTCGGGAGCAAACTCCTGCCCCTCCCGGGTTGGTTGTACCAGCAGCAGGCCGTACAGATTCTCTCCCCGCCGCAGGGGGAAGGCATATCCCGGGGGTAAACCGGAGCGACGGAAGAAATCCGGTTGATTCGCCACAGAGAACATACTCCCGGCGGGCACCGGCTCCACCGCTTCAATCCGGGGCGGGAAGTCCGCTTCCGGATGTGCCGCCTGTAACTTCAGGTGCGAATCCTGAAAAGCGTACACCGCACAGCGCGCCGGATGAATGGTGTGCCAGATGGTCTCGCACAGGGTGCGAAACAGCTCCTGATTGTCCTTAATAAAAATTAACTCCCGGGAAAAATCCTGTAGCAATTGCCGATATTCCTGCCGCTGCATTTCGATGCGGCGGAATTTCTCCAGCACCAGAATGAGCACAGCGTACGTAGCGACGGTGAGCATTAACTGGGTCAGTAACCGCACGTGTAGGGGGTAGGTACGCATCAGCAAAAAGATGCCATAGAGCACCAGCACCACCAGCGAGAGGAAAAGCGGGAGATGCCGGGTAAACCAGCGGTAGCGGCGGGTGGTGCCCCACAACCCACCTCCAAACACCAGCATCAGCGCCAGAAAGAGGAATAGATTGAGCCCAAAATACGGCTCATGCACTGCCCGGGCTATCCGTTTCCGGGCGCGGAAATAGACTTTCCGCAGCCCGCCGTATTCTTCGATAACAATGCGCTGACCGGGGCGCACATGGGTACGCGTAACATTTCGCCCATCGGGGAATTGCACCCAGACGCGGTATTCCCCGGGCCAGGGGGTACCAAAGTGCACAATGGTGCTGTTCTGGGAGAGGTACCCGCTGCCTCCGGAAATTTCCCGGTAACCCACCCGAATCAGCGAATCGCCGCCGTGCACCATGCGATAGAGCCACACTTTGGCGCCAATCGCATCCCGATTATCCCGCACCCCAACAACCCGCACCTGCAAAAAATGGTGGTTATTTAAGGGATTCAGGTAAAGTACGCTGTGGGTATCTTTATTTGCTACGAACAAATCCAGGTCACCATCTCCATCCAGGTCGGCGACGGCAGCGCCGGTGCTGTAATGGCGTTTGGGATGCCAGAATGGGTGGTGTTCCTGAAACACTTTGCGGAAGCGCCCCTTGCCCAGATTCCGGAAAAACATATTGGGACCAATGGTGTTGATCCAGATATCCTGCCAGCCGTCGTTGTCCAGATCGGCAATCACGCTTCCGTAAGCCGGGTAAGGGACGGTGAGTCCGGCAGAATTGGTGATATCGGTGAAGCGCCAGATAATGGTGTCTCCGCGGAACGTATCGTTTCGGTACAGCCGGGTTTGCCGATTGCGGTCGGTCACCAGCAAATCCAGGTCGCCATCGTTGTCGATGTCCCCGAAAGAAACACCGTTGCTGTTCAGCGAGTCCGTAAGGTGGCGCAGGGGGAGGTGCTGTGCCCGGAATCGGCCTCCCACATTGCGGTAAAACACATCGGGGGCAAACCAGTTGCACACGTAAAGGTCGATCCAGCCGTCGCCATCCACATCGGCAAACGCTGCGCCCTGGCTAACGGCACTGTCTGCCACGCCCCATTCCTGGCTCACCTCCCGGAATCCCCCGGCACCGTCCCCCAGGTACAGGTGGTTGGGGTGATGTTCGTCGGTAATAAACAAATCCAGATTTCCGTCCCGATTCACATCTGCCAGAAAAGCGCCGTTTCCGTCCAGAGGCGGGTGAATTTCCGTGGCCGCCGTAGCATCCCGAAAATGTAAATCCCCGGTTTGCAGAAAAAGCCGGGTACTCACTCCCCACCCGGCAATCACCACATCGGTTTTCCCGTCGTTGTTTAAATCCCCGCTGGTGGTTCCCAGCTCCAGATTCTTTTTGCCATGGGGTTCCAGATTTCCACCTAACCCGGAGGGAATGGTCATATCCTCGAACCGCGTTCCTCCAGCCCGGTTAAGAAACAGACGATTCAAATTACGAAACCGCACCACGTACAAATCGGGATAGCCATCGTCGTTTAAATCCCGAAACACCACACCGTAACTATCGGTGAAATCGGGCAGCAACGGTTTCACATTGCCGGGATGAAACATGCGGGAGAAAAGGGAGTCCGGTGTAACGGCGGGTTGTCCCGGGGCGCCATTCCCGCTGCTTCCCCCAAACCACAGCCACAGTAAAATTGCCCAAACAGACATGTACCGAATTGTTTTCATCATCCTCCGGAGTGGAATTCATTTTAAAAATAAGCCACCCGAACATGCGGTCTTATTACTCACAGCAAATTCAGAAAATTTTTACACCCGAGCAAAATGGCTTCGTTCCACGATTTGAAAATAAAATACCGGTAACGCACCGGGATTCGCAAGGAGAAAATGGGAGACTTTTCGCAATTTCCGGAATCCCGCGGGCAAAGCGGAAGCATGGAGCTCACGAAATAACTATTGTTTATTTAAAAGGAAATATTTCCTATATTTAGGGGTATTTTTCCGTACCCGATGCCGAAGGAGGCGTATTTTGATTTTACAGGTGACGCGAGGAAAAGAAATTTTACAACAGGTGTACCAAACCGCCCGGAAGCTGGGGATGGAGGTGTACGCCGTGGGCGGTTTTGTGCGGGATTTGTACCTGGGGAAAGAAGTCACCGACATCGATTTTGTGGTGATTGGCGACGCACTGGAATTGGCCAGAGCCTTTCGCCACACTTTTCGCAGCAGTAAGGTGGTTACCTATCCCCGTTTTGGTACCGCCATGCTCATGTACCGGGATTACAAACTGGAATTTGTCACCGCCCGGGAAGAGCACTACGACCCCAATTCCCGCAAACCGCACGTCCGTAAAGCCGATTTACACAGCGATCTTTCCCGTCGCGATTTTACCATCAACACCCTGGCCATGAATATTTCGCCCGAAAAATTCGGTGAGATCATCGACCCTTTTGGGGGAATTCGGGATATTGACCAGAAACTCATCCGCACGCCGCTGGATCCGGTCATCACTTTTCACGACGATCCGTTGCGCATTATGCGGGCTATTCGGTTTGCCACGGTGCTGCATTTTCGCATCGAGGAAAAAACATACCAGGCCATCAAAACCACCCGGGAGCGTTTGAAAATCATTTCCCAGGAACGCATCACCGAAGAGTTTCGCAAAATCTTGCTGGCAGACAAGCCCTCCATCGGGCTCCAGCTCCTCAAAGACACCGGGGTACTGGCGATTATTTTCCCGGAACTGGATCAGCTCTCCGGTGTGGAGCAGCGGAAAGAATTCCACCACAAAGATGTATTTCAGCACACCTTACAGGTAGTGGATAATATCGCCCACAAAACCGACCGGTTTGAGTTGCGGCTGGCCGCCCTCTTCCACGACATTGCCAAACCGCAGACCAAACGATTTGTGGAAGGAGTGGGCTGGACGTTTCACGGGCACGAGGAACTGGGTGCCCGCATGGTGGAACGCATCGGGCGGCGCATGCGCCTGCCTCTGAACACCATCAAATACGTGCAGAAACTGGTACGCCTCCACCTGCGTCCGGTGCAACTGGTGGACGACTCGGTAACCGATAGCGCCATTCGCCGCCTGATGGTGGAGGCCGGAGAGGAAATTGAAGATCTGATGATGCTCTGCCGGGCAGATGTGACCTCTAAAAATCCCGAGAAGGTGCGGCGCTACCTGGCCAATTTCGATAAAGTGGAACGCAAAATGAAAGAGGTGGAAGAGAAAGACAAACTCCGCAATTTCAAACTGGCGCTGGACGGGAACGAAATTATGGAAACGCTGGGACTTCCCCCGGGACCGGCTGTGGGGAAAATCAAAAAAGCGGTCATGGATGCGGTTCTGGATGGCCTTATTCCCAACGAGCATCAAGCCTGCTTCGATTACATGATGCGCATTAAAGATGAGATTCTAAAAGATAAAACCAACAGGAATCCTGCTTCCGCTCATCCGCTTCCGGAAACGAAAAACTCCTGAGCTCTGAGGTAAAACCTTTGACATTTTGAGACGCATGCTTTAACAAAATTCATAGAAAGTAACGCATGGGAAAAACCGATAAAAACAGCATTCACAAACATTATTACTACACCATTTACACCAATTCATTTCTTCATTAAAAATAGGTGAGAAAACACCCGGAATAAAAACATCTCCAGGCAACCATCGAAAAGAATAATCGTAATTGTAAACCTATTTCAGGAGGAGAAAACTATGGAAGAAAAAAAAGAACGCCAGGAACCCACTTCCAACGATGAGGAAGTTAAAAAAGATCTGGATGAAATTTTAGGGAAATTAGTGGAGAAGGACGAAGAAGAAGCACCGGCGCCCTCTGAGGAGAAGAAAAGCGAGCCGGAAAAAATTATTGAAAAAATCTCTCCCGCCGCCCCGGAAACTCCCGAGGAAACCGAAGAGGAAGACGTGGAAGAGATTTTAGAGAAGATTACGGAGAAAGAAGAGGCACCGGTGGAAGAATTAAGCGTGGTAGAACGCATCGTCAATGTGTTTACCTATCCGATTCGTCTTTTCCACTATTTACGCTACAAACCCGATTTTATAATTCCCATGCTAATAACCATCATTATTTCTGTGGTAACCAGTAGTCTGGTGTACGACATCGCCATCAACGATCAGATTTCCCGAATCGAAGAGAACGACCGCATTCCGGATGAACAAAAAGATATGATCATCGACAGCATTGAAGCCAGCAAGCACGGGGGAAAACGCATTCTCTACAACTATTTTATTCCGCCTCTGGGTGTCATTATTACCTTTTCCATTGTTGCGGCCATTTTCCTGTTCATCGGGAATGTGATACTGGGCGGAAAAGCGAGCTTTAAACACATCCTTTCGGTGTACAGCTATTCCTACCTCATTGTTGCCATTGCCGGTACCATTGTGAAGCTACCCCTCTGGTTGAGCAAAGGCACCATGCAGCTGGTGTTTGGTCCGGCTGTGGTGCTCTCGGACACCCATTCGGTTCTGTATCAATTCCTGAGCGCTTTCGACATCTTTACCCTGTGGTTTTTGGCGGTGTTCGGAATTGGTTTTGCGGTGATTTATCGTTTCTCGCAACTTAAGGGAATTCTGACCGTATTTATCACCTGGTTAATTTATGTAATCATTAGCAAAGTTGTGCTGGGTAGTTTGCTTATGAGCCTGACGGGATAGTCGCTCTCTCCCGTCTCTTCTTCTCGAAAGGGAAATTATTGGGCACTATCGGTAAAACGCAAAACCGGTCATCCACAGGAGGTGATGATGAAAATACTCCGTTTGTTTCTGGCGCTCATTTTTGTGGGAACCATCTCTCTTGCCGCCCAAACCGATTCGCTGCAGGTTCTCACTCTGGACGATTGTGTACATCTGGCATTGAAAAACAATTTCGATTTGAAGCTGGCACGGATTGACAATCGGGTGGCAGAACGCACACACAGGCAGAGTTACAGCAACATTCTGCCTTCCCTTACTTTAAGTTACGGAAGCAGCCAGTTCGAGCGGGGGCCTTCCTCCTACCTGGGGAACGATTACATTGGCGTGGTACCATCTCTACCCTTTACCTACCAGAAAACTACCGGTCGGAATTACTTTTTTGAAGCACGGGTGGGGCAAAACATTTTCGACGGCGGCCGCTGGTACTGGAACATCAAAAAGACGAAAATTGAACAGGAGATTAGCAATTACCAGTTGCTGGCTTCCCGGCAAAATATCGTGGTTACCGTGCGGCAGCTATACATCGACCTGCTGAAGCAACAGAAACTCCTCCAGGTGAAGAAGCAGGCGGTGGAGCGCAGCGAAGAACAACTCAAACAGGTGCAGAGCATGTACGAAGTAGGTTCTGCCGCCCGGGTAGATGTGTACCGTTCGGAAGTGAACCTGGGGAACGACCGCATTGCTCTGCTCAATCAGCAAACCACCGTAATGGAAGCCCGGCAGGCACTGAATCTGGCCATGGGGCGGGAACCCAATGCCCCGCTGCAAATTGATACCACCGTGCAGTTCGAGCGCAGGGTGGGTGAGCTGGAAGATCTGGTACAGCGCGCCCTGCAAAACAACCCCACCCTGAAAACGTACCAGATGTCCATCCAGAGTGCCCGCTACAACAAAAAGTTGGCCAAAAGTGCTTTTCTCCCCAACCTGAGCGCTTATTTCTTCTACCAGCGACGGGTACCCCGCTTCAAAGGGCTGTACGACGATCTGGAGCGGGAGTACAACTGGTACATTGGCCTCAGCCTCTCCTGGAATCTCTTCAACGGATTTAACGATTACCTCAACCTGCAAAAAGCCCGGCTAAATGAACAGTATGCCCGGGAACAGTACGAGTATCAAATCCTGAATCTGAAATCGAAAGTGAGCACCCTGTATAAAAATCTCAAAGCACTGGAAGAAATTATTCAGGTGAACCGCACCAACTTACTTTCCGCAAAAGAGGATTACCGGCTGGCGCAGGAGCGCTATCGGCTGGGCTCTGGAACGCTCATCGAGTTGCGGGACGCACAGGTGAAACTGGCCAACGCCGAACAAATTCTGGTAACCGCAGAATTTAACGCTTACTTAACCTACGCAGAACTGCAGCAGGCGCTGGGTGAATTAGTTCATGCCTATCAATAAAATGAACTCAAATTACCTGAATGAGGTTGAGTGAAAAAGCGAAAAGGGAATTCATAAAAACACAGAAAAAATAAGAACGATTCTTTTCATAAAGTTTTTAAAACGAAGCGCATGAAGGAAAGAATAATTCTTTTTAATGAACACAAATGGTAATCATCTGGAACAGAAACATGAAATGGGAGAATAAAGAGAACAACCAAACGATGTGGGTAATTCTATGAAAAAATGGATTCTTATTGGTGGCATTCTGGTGGTGATAGGGTTAATTGTGTTTGCCAACCTCAAGCGCGGGGATAAAGCCATTGAGGTGCAAACGGAGAAGGTGTTTCGGGCAGACATCACCCAAACCGTAACCGGGAACGGAAAGATTTACCCGGTGCGTGAGGTCAACATCAGCGCGCGCATTGCGGGGGAGATTCTGGAAATTAACGCCCGGGAAGGCGATACGGTGCGCACCGGGCAGGTACTGGTTCGGCTGGACAGCAAGCAATATCAGGCCTCCCTGGATCGTGCACGCTCCATGGTGCTGGGTGCGCGGGCACAGGTGAATCTGGCAAAAAGCGAGCTGGAGCGCGTGAAGAATCTGTACCAGAAAAAGCTGGCTCCCCTCTCCGAGGTGCAAAGCGCCCAGGCCAAATACGAAAGCGCCCTCAGCCAGTTGCAGCAAGCCCAGGCCAGCCTGAAGGAAGCCGAGGATGCGCTGGAAAAAACCGTACTGCGTGCCCCCCTGGATGGAGTGATCATTAAAAAGAATAAAGAAGTGGGGGAAATTGCTCTCGGTTCCCAGTTTCAATCGGATGTGATTCTGGTGCTGGCAGACCTGAGCGAGATGGAAGCCCGGGTGGAAGTGAACGAGAACGATATCGTGGACGTCTCCCTGGGGGATACCGCTTCGGTGGAAATTGATGCCTTCCCGGACACCAGCTTTAAAGGCATCGTCACCGAAATTTCCAACTCCGCCATCACCAAAGCCCAGGGAACCATCGAGGAGGTTACGAATTACGAAGTGAAAATTCGGCTGCTGGAAAAACTCCCTACGTTTCGGCCGGGGATGTCTGCTACTGCCGACATTGCCGTGGAGACCCATCACAACGTACTGAACATTCCCATCCAGAGTTTAACGGCACGGGAACGCAAAACCCTTCAGCGAGAGAAAAAGCTGGAGAGCACCCCGGCCCAGCGTGCCGCCACTGAGGAGGAATCCGCACTAAAGAAAAAGAAGAAGAAAAAAGAGAAGGATCTGGTGGAAGTGGTATTTGTCGTGCAGGACGGGATTGCGCACATGCGTCCGGTAAAAGTGGGCATCAGCGACGAAAATTATTATGAAGTGCTGGAAGGGGTGAACGAAGGGGAGGAAGTGGTTACCGGTCCCTTCAAAGTCCTGAGCCGCATTCTGAAAGATGGCGATCGGGTCAAAGTGAAAAAAAGTTCCCGCAGAGAAAAAGATAAATAGAGGGATTATGAACCAGGTTATCATCAAAACAGAAAACCTGCACAAAGTTTACATCCTGGGTAAAACACGGGTGCATGCTTTGCGGGGAATTCATCTTCAGGTGAACCGCGGGGACTACCTGGCCATCATGGGACCCTCCGGCTCCGGAAAATCCACCCTGATGAACATACTGGGCTGCCTGGATGTTCCCACCAGTGGCAAGTACTGGCTCAACGGCAAAGACGTAAGCGGACTGAACGACGACGAGCTGGCGCACATTCGCAATAAGGAAATTGGGTTTGTATTTCAAACGTTCAACTTGCTGCCGCGGGTAAGCGCCCTGCACAATGTGGAGCTGCCCCTTATTTATAACGGCACACCGGCGTCGAAGCGTAAAGAGATTGCCTGGCAGGCGCTGGAGCAGGTGGGGCTGGCCGAGCGCGCCCATCACAAACCCAACGAGCTTTCGGGCGGTCAGCGGCAGCGGGTGGCCATTGCCCGGGCGCTGGTGAATAATCCCGCCATGATTTTAGCGGACGAACCCACCGGCAATCTGGACACGAAAACCGGAGCGGAAATCATGGAGATCTTCGACCGCTTAAACGAACAGGGGCACACCATTGTGCTGGTTACCCACGAAGATTTCATCGCGCGCCATGCCTCCCGCATCATTCATTTGCGGGATGGAAAAATCGAAAGCGAAGAAATGGTTTCTTCCAGCGGGGAGAACGCCCAATGAAGGGTTTATCGCAACTCCGGGAATACCTCTTTTTTGCCCTGGATGCCCTGCGCACCAACAAAATCCGTTCGGCCCTTACTACGCTGGGAATTTTTCTGGGCGTTACCGCTATCATCGTGATTTTTACCGCCATCCAGAGCATCAATCGCTACGTGGAAGGGGAATTTTCCGGTATCGGATCCACCACCCTTTACCTGAGCAAATTCCCCTGGGTCACCACCTCCAATTACTGGGAGTTGCGCAACCGTCCGGAAATCACCCTGGATGATTACAAAAAATTAAAAGAGATGGTGCACACTGCTCGCTGGATCTCCCCACAACTGCAAGCGGTGCGTACGATTCAGTACCGTAATAAATATCTGGAAGATGTCTTCACGGTAGGGTGCAATGAACAATACGTGTACACCGGAAATGCCGAAACCTCACTGGGGCGCTTTTTTACGGAAATGGAGGTGTATCGCGCCCATCCGGTGGCGGTCATTGGCGAAACAGTGCGGGAGGAATTGTTTGGTAAGGAGAACCCTCTGGGAAAGCGGATTAAAATAAACGGCTATGCACACCGGGTAATTGGGGTGCTGAAAAAGAAGGGGAATTTTTTCGGGTTTAACATGGATAACCAGGTGATTATTCCCTATACCACCTTCCGGGGAATTAGTTTCCATCGCCGTGGGGTTACGGTGGCGTTTCGGGTAGAAGATGCCAGCGAGCTGGACAATTTGCGGGATGAAATCCGGGGCGCCATGCGGCGCATCCGCAAGCTGGCGCCGGGAGAACCAGACAACTTCGCCATCAACCAGCAAAGCATGCTCACCGATTTCTACAAAAAGCTCACCGGCACCTCGTACCTGATTGTGTTCATCATTGCCGCCATCTCCCTGATTGTGGGAGGAATCGGTATTATGAACATTATGCTGGTATCGGTTACCGAGCGTACCCGGGAAATTGGCATCCGCAAAGCGGTGGGAGCTACCCGCGCCAACATTCTCCTGCAGTTCCTCAGCGAATCCATTGCCATCAGTTCCATTGGTGGTATTTTCGGGGTGTTGGTGGGGGTAGGATTAGCTCAATTGCTGCTCCAGGCCATCAAACTATCCGCAGCGGTGTCGGTGTCCACTATTCTCATCGGATTCGGATTTTCCACCCTGGTGGGCGTGCTTTCCGGGATGTACCCGGCCAGCAAAGCCGCCCGGCTCAACCCCATCGATGCCCTGCGGTACGAATAAATCGAAGCTAAACTAACGTGGTTTACCATGTTTCTGGTCGAAACAATCAAAATTGCCTTCGAGCAACTGAAAACCAATCGGATGCGTTCCATACTCACCACACTAGGAATCATCATTGGGATTGGAACAGTGATTCTCATTGTTTCCGTCCTGGAAGGCTATCGTGCCTCCATCGAAAAAGAACTGAATGTGCTGGGAAGTAACACCTTTCAGGTGGAAAAGTACGGACCGCGCCTTCGGGTAGGACACATGAAACTGAAACCCCGCAAAGACTTGACCATCCAGATGGCAAACGCTATTCGGGAAAATTGTCCTTCGGTAAAATATGTGGGTCCGGAATTGTGGGAGTTTGGCCAGACTGTGTTTTACAAAGGGGAACACACCAATCCCAATATTCTTCTGGGTGGAGTCACTCCGGAATTTATCATAAACAACGGGTACGAAATGGGGGAAGGGCGCTTCATTACCAAACAGGACGTGCGGAGCCATTTACATGTGGTGGTGCTGGGAATGGATGTAGTAGATAAACTATTCCCCTACCAGAATCCGGTGGGGCTCATTGTACGTATTCATGGGCAGAAGTTTAAAGTAATTGGCGTTTTTAAGAAAATGGGGACTTCGACATTCGGAGCGAGCAAGGATAATCGGGTGGTTATTC
>JALXCH010000404.1 GCA_026991005.1 Calditrichia bacterium
TCGGTGCGGGAGTCCAGGTATTATAAGCGGTTTGAATAAAATTCTTTATCTGGGTGGGAGTATTCCCGGTTTCATTGGTTGTTACCACAACCGTTTTAATTCCCAGCAAATTTTTCCAGGCGGCCAGTGTATCTGCGGCAGCTTCGTAGGCAGTGGTGGTAATGATGATCATATCCGCACCGTTGGAGCGGGTAGAATAAGTGCCAAAATCGGGTGCCGGGCCTAATTCCTGGTAATTTAAAAACGTGCTTTTAAATAGCGGTTCAAAATAGGGAGAACGCAGCCGCGCATCCGAGATGTATTCGCTTCCTCCGTTAAAGGAAATGTGAATTCGAAAATGCCGATGCACGGTTAATTCTTTGCGTGCAGGATTATATTGAATGGGGAAAATGCGGACCAGCCGGGAGGCAACCCCGCGGATGATGATCTCATCCGAAAGGGAAACCACGCTGGCGGGATACTGAACATCCTGGGTGTAAAACGCTTCATCCAGAGTAAATTCCGGTTGCGGATAGTTCTCGTTATCGATCGCCAGGGGTTGGGAAGGATAAAGATAATAATCCGAAAGCACCATCACGTCATCATCCAGAATTTGCACATCGACCTGCGCTCCCCGGGGCACGGCGATATAGTGACCCAGTTCGGGGACTTTCGGTTTACCCGGGTCGATATTCACGCCCCATCCCGGAATGCTTATATTGTGAAACGTCCGGGAATTGACTTCTACCTTATCCACAAACATTCCCGGAATATCGTAAGTAAATTCCACATCGCCGGGAGATGTGCTAAGATGGCTCATTGCAGGAATGGCAGGATCAGCAGAGGTGAACGTAATCCACTGATTTGCAGCATTCACATTAAAAACGAGCACTATCGCAAAAAATAATGTGACGAAATACTTCATATAACCTCCTGATTTTGTTATGAAAAATTTATTTTCAGATTTAAAGCATTTTGTGATAAAGTACGAGAGAAATCGAATATTTTTGGGGTTGACGTGCACCCCGGGGTGTAAGCTTGACGGAGAACGGGATTTTACTGCGAGTAGGATGTGTCATAAATGGCCAGAATTTTACCATAGTTTTTCTTTATGCACCAGAACGTTATTCACAAAATACAGGTAATATAACTACGAAAGAAGTTAAATTTTTCCCTACAAATTTTAATTATTTTTTTCTAATGGACGATAGAGGAGAATGGTGTTTCCTAAGATTTGGACGACTTCGGCATGGCATCCTGCGGCTAACTGCTGGGCTGCTTCCTGTTTGGGAATAGGAGAGGTGTTTAGCAATTTGATTTTGACCAGTTCCTTGGTGTTAAACGAATTTTCCAGACTCTGAAATGTCCCTTCGTAAATACCCTCTTTTCCAATAATGATTTCTGCTTTTAGCTGGTTACCCACGGCGCGTAAATGGCGTTTTTCTTTACCGGTTAAATTCATAGACAAACGTTATCTTCCTTTTTTAACCCTATTAATATATTGAGAATACCTGGAGAACACAACTGTATTTTTGGGGAAGTTATCCGAAATCCGCTTCTACCAGGAGGTGTTACAGAAATATTTCGGTTAATTTGTCGCGTAAATATTCAAACGCTTCCTGGGGGGTGTCGGCAAATTTAAATAATTTCAGATCTTCCTGATTGATGGTTCCTTCTTCTACCATGAAATCAAAATTGATGACTTTTTTCCAGTAATTTTCGCCGTAAAGTACCACGGGCATTTTTTTCTGGAGTTTTCCGGTCTGGATGAGGGTGAGCACTTCCCACATTTCGTCCATGGTACCAAATCCGCCGGGAAAAACCACTAGTGCTTTGGCCAGATAGATGAACCAGAATTTTCGCATGAAGAAGTAGTGGAATTCAAAATTCAGTTCTGGAGTGATATAATCGTTGGAATCTTGCTCCATAGGGATGGAGATATTGAGCCCGATGGAAAGCCCGCCGGGCACATCCAGAGCTCCCCGGTTGGCGGCTTCCATAATTCCCGGGCCGCCACCGGAGCAGATAATAAACCGATGATGACTGTTTTTCAGGCTTTTAGACCACTCGGTGAGCATTCGTGCCAGTTGGCGGGCGTCGTCGTAGTAACGCGACATTTTCAGGTCGCGCTCGGCACGCCGTAGCTCCCGTAAATGTTCCTCATCCGGATGCTCTTCGTAGCGTTTCTTCCACAACTCATAATGTTCCCGGGCTCGTTCCCCTTCAATAACCCGGGCCGAACCAAAAAACACAATGGTATCTTTTACATTCTGATCCCGAAACCGGGCTTCCGGTTCCAGATATTCGGCCAGGATGCGCAAAATTCGCGCATCCCGACTGTTCATAAATTTAGGATTTTTGTACGCTTTTACTGCTTTACTACCCATTCGCACCTGCCAGCTTTGTCATTAATCGCTCCACCACCTGGTTAATCTCTCGCGGATGATTGGTGGTAATTATATTGTCGTCCTCAACCACGCTTTCATAAACATGAATTACATTTTCGTTCTGGAAAATAACTCCTGCTTTGTAATCGGGATAGGTAGTAGCTTTTTTCCCGCTCAGAATACCGGCTTTGGCCAGCACAGCAGGGGCAACGCTGCAAGCGACGATGGGTTTCCCCGTCTGGTGGAACTGCTGCAAGAACTGGTGCAGTGTTTCGTTGTCCCACAAATCGGTGAAGGCGCCGTAACCACCCACCAGAACCACGGCATCGTAATCTTCCGGCCTGGCCTGTTCGATGGTTAAGTCGGGTACGGCGTATCCTTCCAGGCGTCCCAGAGCTTTTTCCATCCGGGGAGCTGCTACCCATACCCGGGCACCGGCTTCGGGAAGAGTCTGGTACAAATGATTGAATTCCTGCTCGTTGTAATTTGTTTGTCCCACCACAATAAGGATGTTTTTACCGGATAATTGTCCCATAACGGCTCCTATATTTTCATTGTGAATGTGATTTTTCGAGAACCTCCGGATTTACCGGATACAACGGTTTTTTCCCCTGGAGTACGTCCAGGATGTTGTAGGCAGCAATGGTGGCCATTTTATTTCGGGTTTCGAACGTGGCACTCCCAATGTGGGGTGCCAGCACCACGTTGGGCAGTTCACTGAGGCCCGGTGTGAGCTGGGGCTCGTGTTCGTACACGTCCAGTGCTGCACCGGCAATCCAACCTTCCCGGAGGGCACGTACCAGGGCCTGCTCGTCCACCACCGCCCCTCGCGAGGTGTTGATGAGGTAAGCGCTCTTTTTCATGGATCGCAGCGCTTTTTCGTCGATTAAATGATGCGTCTCCGGAGTGAGGGGAACGTGCAGACTCACAAAATCCGATTGCGCAAGCAACTCTTCCAGTTCCACCATCCGGGCATTCAGGTGTTCTTCCAGGTAAGCATTTCGACCGCGATTATAGTAGAGGATGTTCATTTCCCAGCCCCGACTTCGTTCGGCCACCGCTGTACCAATGCGTCCGGCACCCACAATGCCCAGTGTTTTTCCTTTAATATCCTGCCCTAACAACAACATGGGACCCCAACCATTAAATTTCCCCTGCCGCATGAAGCGATCGCCCTCCACAATTCGACGCGTTACAGCCAGGAGCAATGCCCAGGTTAAATCTGCCGTGGCATCGGTAAGTACCCCGGGGGTGTTAGTTACCACAATGCCCTTCCGGGTGGCATATTCCACATCGATATTATTGTAACCCACAGCATAGTTGCTAATCACCCGTAGTTGGGGTGCAGCATCGATGATTTCCCGATCGATGGTGTCCGAAAGCAAGCAGAGTAAACCCTCTACATGGCGCACCTTTTCCCGAAGTACTTCCCTGGGGATGGGGCGTTCTTCGGGGAAAATTTCCACCTGCGCATGCGGCCTGAGCACCTCAATCCCGGCTTCAGGAATCCGGCGTGTAATGTAGATTTTAAATGATTTCATCCTGCTCGCGTTCATTTTTTAAGAAACAATATTAGACATTATTAGTGAAAAAATCAACACAATTGTAATGCTGCTTTTCTGCAAAGAACCCGGTTTTTTCTAATTTACCGTTTATTTTCACTTTAATGAATTATCAGGTGGTAAATCTGGCTTTGCACTTTTTAATTAAACAGCTCTTCTATGATGTTTCCCGGAAGGACACCGGAATCATTTCGAAAGAAGTTTCATTGAAGAATCAGTAACTTTTGGTTGATGTGGTTGCAGATATACCAGGAATCCGACATTTTACGATGGTAACCACGAGACGGGTCGAATGCCCCTCGGCATTTAAAACTGCCATTCAATTCCCGCTGTTAACTGCCATCCGGAAAGAGTGAAGAGTTCTTTTAACAGTGTTTCCTGCAGGTAACCGCCTTTCAGGAAAAGGTCGCTGCGGTAGGAGATTGAACGGGCTATTTTCAGGAAAATTCGATTTTCATTATCCAGAGGGGAGTAAAGCAATGGCGCCTGCTCTGTGCTGGTACCCGGCGTGGTCAGAAAATAATAATCCACCAGCCCAAATACATACCATCTCCTATTCCAGCTCCAGGAGGTAACCAGGCGCACCCATTGTTCCCGGGCACCTGATTTTGTTAAACGAGATTGATGGGTTAAGAACCGATAAGTAAGAGTAAACAGGATTTTGCTCTGATGTTCCAGAGTAATTTCTGGTCCCGATCGCCAGCCGGTATTTTCTCGCCTTTCCATTTCTGTTAAAAAATAATCCCGTGAAGAAATACGAAAACTTTCGAAATACCATTTTAAACCCAGACTGAGATGAGGTCGTAAAAGGTAATTCCCACCAATCTGTGCAATATGGGCATCCAGATTGCTGTCATAAATGTAAGTTAAATCGCGATAAAGGAGATGCCCCTCCAATGAGAAAAAAAGGTTTTTACGGTAATAGTGTTGCCAAAAACCCGCAATTTGAAAGATGGAGAAAGAAACGTTTTTGGGCGTCTGGTTTTGGTAAGAATAATATTTCCCGGAAATCTGCAATTGCCACGTCCAGGTTCGGTATTGCTGTTGCCAGTAACCAGACCAGAGATATTTCAAGTTGGTGGCCGTGGTCTCCCCGGTCCAGAGCTCGGGGCGGAAACGCATGTGTGCTCCCCAGCGAGACAATTTTATGCGGCCTTTGATTCCCAGTTGAACAAGAAAGCGCCCCAGCATCCCCGGAGAAACCAATATATTCTGCCCCTGAGTTTGCTGCAGTCCGAATTCGCCCTGGATACGCCCCTGCCATTGCGTGTCCGCAGCATTCAAATACATCGTATGTCCCAGTAATAATGATATGAGCAATAGAATTCTGGTTTTCATTCACCCTGTCGAGACGATTAAACCTTTCTCGTAAATTTCTGTTGTTATTATTTCCTGCGAATTATTTTCCTGAAAATCAGGGGGCTATAAAAATTTCCCCGGTAAAACTTCCATTGGGATGGCAGAATCCTCCAGTGTTGTTTCTGGTGTAGCAAAGAATTTCTGTGGAAATTATAGTCGAATTCAGGGAGTTTTTTCAGTTCTTTCCAATTTTCGTGCGATAACTTCCCGGTAATGTTGTAATTTCCGGATGGTTCGATCCAGTAAGTTCAAATATTCTTCCGGGTTCAGCGTTGGTTGCTCGTTTTCTACGAGAAGGGTGTGCCAGCGATTTTTGGGTTCGAGTTGATCGTAGAGAAAAAGAATCGATTGTGTCTGGCTGGGACTGAGACTGGGAAAATCTGGCATACTTGTTTTCAGACTGGTAAAATTCTCATTTTCGGCATCTCGCAGAGATAAGTTACGAGAGGGTGTTGCTCTCATTAAGGTGAGATGTCCATCGCTGGTGACATCGTCAACGAAGTTACGGGTGCGGCGTCGTAGTTGCCAGGCTGCCAGATAGTCCCGGCGAAGCAATTTCAATTGATCGAGATGTTGCTGAACTTCTTCCAGTGCGTTCTGAAGATAGTCGGTGTAAATCAGGCGCTCGGTGGAATCCCGAGCAGCATCCGGATTAATTTCAATGATTTTTCGGGGATCGAAATGCAAACCAGGGAGAGGTGGAGAAATAGCCAGTCGTTTTTCCTGATAACGGAGAAGCTCTTGTTCCAGCTCGGTTCGCTCGCCCACAAAATGTCCGGATTGGAGCACGGATTGTAAGGAATCGATTTTGTGCTCGTATTGTGCTTCCAGGGACTGACGTGTTTTTTCCAGCGCTGCTTGCAGAGTCGTTTCTTGCTGACGGGAACGATCCAGTTGCCTGGAAAGCTCCACAATCTCTGCCATCAATGATTTTATTTTTTCTTTGTTCGGTTCCGTGCGGTTTTTTTCTTTCTCCAGAAGGTTTGTTTGTTTTTGTAGTGCCTTTTCCAGGGAATCGCTAATGGCATGTTGTTGTTGCAGCCGAAGGGTTTGTTCGTTCAGGATTTGCTCCAGCCGGGTAAGGGATTGAGCGAGGAGCATTCCGGTTAAGCAAATAAAAAACCCGATTTTGAGATACCATTTCATTTTAGCAACCCATATTTTTCTAATTTGTAATACAGGGTACTGGTACGAATACCCAACAGTTTGGCAGCACGGTTCTTAATGCCACCCGCTTTTTTCAGAGCGTGGAGCAGCAAATTTTTTTCAAATGTGCGTAAGGCTTCATCCAGGGGTAAATGTTGATAATTGACGGTAGTGTTTTGTATGCTCCCCAGATGACGGGCGATGAGCTCCGGCGAGAACCGATTGTCGGGAGAAATCACCAGCAGGCGTTCCAGCACATTTTCCAGTTCGCGGATGTTGCCGGGCCAGGAATAGTTCTGGAGCAATTCCATCCCCTCGGGCGAAATTTCCGGTTTGGAGTGGTTACGCTCCTGGCAAAGGCGTTCCAGAAAATGGTTCACCAAAAGGGGAATGTCTTCTCTCCGTTCCCGTAACGGTGGTAATTGAATGGGAATAACGCTAAGGCGGTAATAGAGGTCTTCCCGAAATTCTCCCCGGGCAATAAGCTCGCGCAGATTGCGATTGGTGGCGGCAATGATGCGCACATTTACCCGGATGGTTTCCTCGCCACCCACCCGCTCGAATTCCTGCTCCTGCAGCACTCGCAACAACTTGACTTGCATAGCGGGGGAGACATCCCCAATCTCGTCCAGGAAAAGAGTTCCTCCATCAGCCAGTTCAAAGCGACCCCGTTTGCGGCGAATAGCACCGGTAAAAGCGCCCTTCTCGTGCCCGAACAGTTCGCTCTCTAACAGGTTGTCGTTCAGTGCACCGCAGTTAACCCGGATGAACGGTTTTTCGCGGCGAGGGCTGCGGCGGTGAATGGCGCGGGCTACCAGCTCTTTACCCGTGCCGCTCTCGCCCTCAATTAAAACCGTGCTATCCTCCCGGGCAACTCGCTCGATAAGTCGGAAAATCTCTTGCATAGCCGCCGAGCGTCCAATTATTCCCCGATACGGTGCTCCCAGTTCCTCCTGAAGAAGACGATTCTCGTCGCTGAGCTTAGCCAGCGCCTGCCGCTGCTGGATGCCCTGCTGTACTTTCCGTACCCGCACCCGCAATTCCTCCGGCGAAAAAGGTTTGGTTAAAAAATCGGCTGCACCCATCTGCATGGCTTTCACAGCGGTTTCCACCGTGCCATAAGCGGAAATGAGAATAACCTCACTTTCGGGCCAGCGTGCTTTGACCTGTTCCAATACTGCCAGCCCGTCCAGAGGCTCCATTTTTAAATCGGTAATCACAATGGAAACCGGTTGCTTTTCCAGATACTTCAGCGCTTCGGGACCGTTAGAAAAGGTGGTGACTTGGTAGCCCGCCCGGCGCAGCGTCTCTTCCATGCCCAGACGCATCGTGGCATTGTCTTCCACAATGACTACCCGTAGGGAGGAATTCTTTTCCTCTTTTTTGTGTGAAAGGCTCTGTCTCATGAATTCTTCCCTTTTATTCGAAAATATTCGGTTTCTACGACAAAGGTGCATTGACCGGGTGTTCCGTCTGCCAGAAAAATGCGGGCTTCATTTTCCTGGCAGAGCTTTCGACAGATTGGGAGTCCTAACCCGCTGCCATCCGTTCGAGTGCTGAAGAACGGTTCAAAAATTCTGTCCCGAATTTCTCCGGAAATCCCCGTGCCGTTGTCCATTACCTCAATGCGAAGTGCGTTATTGTTCTGATGAATCGTTACGGTAATCTCTCCACCGGTTTTACAGGCTGCCAGGCTGTTATGCAGTAAATTGCTCAGAACTTGCTGTAGATGGCCGGGATCGAACCGAATTTCTGCTGCGATTTGATGTTTTACTTGAAAGTGGATTTTCCTTTTCTGGAATTGCGGATGAAAAAACTCCGCCACCTGGTTTACCATTTCGTTCACATCCAGCCACTCCGGATTTGCCTGTGGAGGACGACTATAGTTGAGGTAGGCGGTAATTAAACTCTTCAAGCCAGAAATCTCCTCCCGAATTTTTCGAGCATATTCGGTGCTCATGTGATTCTGGCGAAGATCTTCTTCCAGTAAACCGCTCAGTAATTCGATGCTGCCCAGAGGATTGCGGATTTCGTGAGCGATTTGAGCCAGCATATTTTCCCTTTCCCGGTGGTAATTAGCCAGGTCGTGGCGCATGCGATCCATAGCATTGGCGAGGATCTGAAGCTCCCGACTTATTCCCTGAGGTGTTTTGGCGGAGAACTCCCCCTTGCCTAATTGGGTGCTGAAATCCACCAGCTTTTCCACCGGACGGCTCAGGCTGCGAGCTACCAGCCAGCCTGCCAATAGAGTGAGAAGCACTCCGGTTATGCCTATCCCCCAGAACAGGTGAGACATGGCGTCGATGCGGGCCAGACGTTGCAATCCTTCCCGGGCACCCAGGTAATGGTTCTCCGAAAGTCGCTGAAAGCTCCATAAATACCAGGCACCATCTTTACCTTTAAAAGGTAGCGAAGTGAGAGCCGTACCTACCGGAAGTTCTTCCAGCTCCCGATGATAAATTAGCAACGCGGGTCGAGGAGTAACAGTCGTCTGGTCGTTTACCTGCACCAGCAGCTCGCCTTTCAGGTTAAACAAAAAAAGAGCGTTTACATGCAGAAGGGCCGTTTGCTGTTTTAGAAAACGACGATAAAATTGTTCAGCCTTAGTATCCGCTTGACCCCCCGTCAGCAAATCCAGGTAGCGCATTTCTAACCGATCCGTCACCACCTGCAGGAGTAATTCCAGTTCTTCGGAGAGTTGTTCCAGATAGATTTCTCGTGCGGTTAAATATGCCAGCCGGGAAAATAAACCGACCAGAAGTACCGTAATGATCGTAAAAGTAAAAATAATCCGACTGCGGATGGAAAAGAGCGGAATTTTCTGCTTTAGAACCTGCAGGTGCATTTTGAGTTTTGTATTTATCATTCGATTCATTTTAAGATAAGCTGCTTAGGTGTCAGAAACAACCGTTTCCCTTTTGTTGTTGAGCCAGGGTCGTATGCGTTTACAGCCCTCTGAATTAATTAACACACCGATTTTTTATACCGGGACGTTGAAGAAATGCCGGTATGAAGCCGGGGGCGCCAGCGTGAAGCTGGCGGCTACCGTTTTTCACGTTCTGGGTTAACCGGAGAATGCGCCGGCGTAAAGCCGGCGGTTACCGTTTTTCTGGTGCGCTGGCATGAAGCCAGCGGCTACCGTTTTTGCCATTTACAGATGGGCCCGAAAAGCCAGCCACCACTGAGCGATGCGCAGGTTTGCATCCAGTTCCGGTTCCAGGTTTAAGTCGATGCCAAACTGGGGCGAGAGCTGGACCGAAAAACGAGTGAACAAATCGGTGGTACTTTCGGTAAAGTGCTTTTCCGGTTGAGTGTAGCGTTCTCCGAAATTGGTTTCTTCTTTCACTTCATTGTTTTTTACTCGCCGGCGCAATTTAAAATAGGCGGTGACTACTTCTTTAATATCCCAGCTATCCATTCTGCGGTTGATTCCCAGCATCATCGACCAATGGGAATTAAAACGGAATTGCAGAATAACAGGAATTTGAAAACTGGTGACCAACGATTCGTATTCCCAGAGCAGGGTTTTTTCTTCCTGCAGGGAAGAAAAGTTGTGATATGTCCCTTGCCAGTCATTTTCTCCCCAATTATTCCAGTTTTGCCAGGCGTTTACCGGTTCGCGACTTTCGATTCGGTAGTTTCTCCTCCAGAAGTAAAATCCTAACATTACAGTGTTTTTAGGAGTGATTTCCCAATGTAAACTCACCTGCCCTTCCCACCAGTTGCCATTGCGCTGGCCGCTGGCAGAACGGGTGTCCCGCAGGGAAGAACGGTAATGGTACTCGTAATAGGTGGTATCCCATTGACTCTGGTAATCGTACCGGGCGGTATCCCGAATGGTGCTGGTGTTTTGCAAATCAATCGCTTGATCGGTGAAACGTAAATAAGCCTGCAAAATTTGTCCCGCTTTAATCTGTTTGCGCAAGTTGAGCGAGATGTAGCGATTGTGCCCATTATGGGACCATGTCTGGTGGGAAATCGAGTAGTGCCAGCTTTGACCCCAGGAGAAATCATGGATTACTACAGAATCAGTTTCTGCCCAGGAGTAATCATAAAAAGAGGTATCGGTGCGGCTGTAGAATTGGTCAGCCTTGCCCTGCAAATAACCGATTTTGGCGCCGATTTCCAGGTTGGTGGCCGCCCGAATGTTTACCCCACCGCTTAAATCCCAGTGCCGGTAATTCAAATCGCGTTCCCGAGCATAGTAGCTGGTCCAGTTGTAATCGTTGGTTTGACCATACTCATCGGTTTGCAACCGTAAATAATTTCCTCCCCGAGAGTGGGTTACACCGCTGAAAGAAATACCCAGACTTACTCGTTGGTTTAGTCGGGAACCTAAAAACAGGGAGTAAAAAGTGCTGGTGGTAAGCATTTCGTCCTCGGCTTTGTAGCGATCCACAACTGGAATATTTGTGTTTTCCATTAAAGCCCTCCCGGCGAAATCGTAATAAGGGTTGTAGATGTAAATGCGGTAAGGGGCTGTGTAATAGGGCTCCTGCCGGCGCAGGTACTGGAAGGTTCCCCCCAGAAAAAGCCGCTGACTATTCTTCAAGGGGTAAAGGAGTGTGCCCAGTGAGAAAAGCGGTTGCGGTTCCCGTCGGGTGGTGGTAATCCAGCGCGGATCCAGGTGCAAGGCGTACATCGGTCTTACAATCGGGAAATAATGGTAACGCACCACTTCCGGCATCTCGGTGCGATCGCTGCGGAAATCCAGGTAAAGCAGGTTCCCGTTGGTGAGCTTCGGCAAATGGGCCGGATTGAGGTAGAGATTCAAGAAAGGATCGTCGAGCAATCCCACACTTACCTGGCGGAATTTAAAAATTCCGTAGGGATTCAGGTAATGGCTGTTAAAAAATAGCTCCGATTGCTCAAAGCTTTTCTCGGTGGGGCGCTCGCCCCAGTATTGAGCATAAAGGAATAATGGAACCAGAATACCGATGAAAAACCGGCGTGCCATGTTTAGTCCTCCACTTATTTTATAGAAAAAATCCAATTTAAACCTCGGCTCGTTTGTCAGAACAACTTCGCCGAACAGATGCATTAAATGAGTTTTTATTCTTTACCGGTTTGGAATTTGAGCTGTAAGAATGGCTCACCAGACTATCCAGGTTGCAGAATTTGCCCCAGGAAGAGGATGGTTCCTGTTTGCCGGTGGCGAATGAGAAACAGAAAAGGTCGATTCACATTCATGAAAAAGTGCTTTTCCTCGCTAGTGGGGATAAACCCGACCCTTACACCGGTAACCGCCGCCGCTTCGGTCCCTTCTTCGTCAACCTTCAGATAAGTCTTGTGCAGCACCTTGCTGAGAAATAGTTTTACCGGTCCTCTGTATTTGTTTGTGAAATCAGCCCGTTTACGGTCGAAGGCTATTGCCATGCCCAGTTGTTTTAAAACCTCCTGGAGAGATTTTTGGTAGCGCAATTCAAATTTGGGGAGCAGTAAAGTTCCCTGGGTGGGATGCAGTTGTTGAATCCATTGCTGCAGTTGTTCCACATTCCAATTCGGGAGCAAATCAGAGAGTTTTTTCTTTGAGCGGGGTAAAATCACCATAGCACTGAAATACTTCGCTCCATAAGGCAATTCCACCATTTGAAAATCGGCCGTTTCCAGATAGGGTAGTGTACGATTCAGTTGCATCATCTGGCAGGATATTTCGCCGCCATCGTAAAGGTAGAATGGTTTTTCTGTGGTGAATTTGGGATTGAACGGAAACGTCCAGATGCCTTTGAAATAAATGGCATTGATTAAAAGCATGAAGTCTTCCTCCTGGAGGCGGTTAATAATGCGCCTGATTTTCCCGTGTGTTTGTTCCTTAACCCACTGATTAATAATGTTAGCTGCCTCGGGAGCAGAAAAATCCAGCCCCCTGACCAGCGCCTGGAAATACTCTTTATTCAAATCAATGAATTCCGGTATGATTTTGAACTGGTGGCGATACCAGATGGAATTGGCAATGTGCAGGACCACATTGGAATCCTGGGTTGTGAATTGTTCGAGAATTTTCCGGTATGCTCGATTAATTTCTCCTGGACTTAATCCTTGCAGTTCCAGAGTGTTTTCCATAACCTGACGCGTTTCCCCGGCGGCTCCGTTCAAGGTCATTCCCAGTGCCAGCGAAATGCTCAGTGGAGAAATGAAAACATTTTGTGTGCCATCTTCCCTGATAATGGCCTGAAATAGTTTCCATCCCAGATGATTGTTTGCGTTGAAGATTTGTTTTTCGCCCGCATTCCATGGCGTAGCTGTTTGTTCATCCAGTTCAGCGGCGTTCCCGAAACATTGGAAAAGGATTAGAAGAAAAAGGAATAATTCCGGAACTGTTCTGAAAACCATGTTGGACTCCTTAATGTTGTTTAACGTTCCATGTTTCACTTTCGGAAGATGCAGCAAATGAAATGGCAGGTACAGATTAGCCTTTTATTTGTGAGATTCCTTTTTAATTGAATGCTTTTAATTCACCCACACAATTTCCTGTAAGTCGATCGGTGTAAAACCGGGCACAATGCTTCCGATGTTTAATTACACGCTTGATGCCTGAAAACCAGGCATACCGTTGTCTTTTCAGTTTGATGTATTCCCGGGCAACTCAAGAAATTCCGATAGAACCCCGGTGAGGACCACTCGACAAATTGCGAGGAAATTGATTTGTGTAAAGTAACTTCGTTTTTTATAAAAACCGTTTGAAGGAGTAACCAGATCGAAATCGTCCACAAAACAAAAAGCATTGCCATCGCGGATTCCCTCTTCTCAGAATAATTTCATTTTTCTTAATACAAAACCAATACCAGTTTAAAGAAGGGAAAGGAATTTTTGATGGAATGAGCTTTAAAAGTAAAAATAACAATATGATACAATTGTTTTTATATGAAGTGTTTGGGAGTGAGGTTTCCGTTGAGGCAGCAACTTATTTTCAGAAATCTGAAAATAGGTTCAGAATTTTGATAACAGGTGGGAGAGGATGTTCCGGATTGGGAAATGAGATTGTACTTATGAAATCTTTTTTGTATAAACGCGAATTCTCGGGCAACATTCGAAACTATTCCCTGGAGCTTTCCGGAAAAGACAATGCCACAAACTCTCCAAATGTTTTCTTTCCTGGGCGGGAAGGGTAAAATAAGTATTTGCAAATGAAAAAAACGGCTCAGTCGGGTTTAATGCCTTTACCCAATGCCATCGAGCAATTGATGTACGCCATAACTCGGTAAACTCTCAAATTTGGCTAAAATAAGAGATAATTTGGAGTTTTATAGTATCTCCCCTTTTGCAGTTAATGATTACTTTAATATTACTCTGTATTTACCAGCCACTGTGCTGCTGACAAAACCTGTATTGAAGATGGCTGCTCTGTGAAGGCCTCCGGGTTAAGTGTAATTAGAATGGGTACTGCTTCTGGATATATTGCTTTTGCATTTTCCAGAGCGCGAATCTCGCGTTGTTGCGTGATCGGATCGCTAATGTCGGCACATACCTGAATTAACTCCAATCTTCCCTCCGCAGAGCGAGCCAGAAAATCCACCTCATATCCATCTTTGGTACGGACATAGGTTATCATCCGCCCTCGGCGCTCTAACTCAATGCGAACCACGGTTTCCAGAGCGTGCCCCAGATTAGCCTTACCGCTCCGATCAAATATGGGAATGAGACCGGGGTCTATGGGGTAAATTTTGCGGGGATTCACCATCCGCTGGCGCTCGGAGGTGCTCTCCAACCAGGTAATTCGTACCAGAAAACAATCTTCCAGATATCCCAGTAATTCATGGAGCGTGTCCCGGGATACCATTAATCCCTGGGATTTTAAGGCGGAATAGAATTTTTCCACACTAAACATGGCACCGGGATTGCCCAGTAGATGGCGGACTAACCAGCGAAGACTGCTGACATTGCGTACCTGATGCCGTTCCACTACATCCCGCAGAATCGCTACATCCACATAATCTGTTAACAACCGGAAACGGGAAGTGGTGTCCAGACCCTGTGCTTCGGGGAATCCGCCATTGTTCAGATATTTTAACAAAGCACCTTCCAGTTGGGAGCGTTCCGCTGAGGTCATTCCATCCAATCGTTCCGGAATAGAGTAACCATGATGGAGAAGAAATTCCCGAAAGCTGAAAGGAAAGATGGACACCTCCCAGGCTCGACCCCGCATGGCAGTAGCAATCTCCCGGGAAAGCAACGCCGCAGAAGACCCGCTGATAACTATTTCCACTTTTTCACTGTCCATTAATCGCCGTACAAAACGTTCCCAGCCAGGAACAAGCTGGATTTCGTCGAAGCACCATGTGACTGTCTCGTTGTTCCGGAATTGAGGAAAATGCCGGTAATAAGCTTCCACCAGCGCCGTTAAGTGGTGCACCTGTAATCCCGCCAGGCGTTCATCCTCCAGATTGATATACGGTAGTTGTTCCCTTTTTCGATTCTCCTGTTGACATTTTTCCTTGCGAATTTGATGGATAAAATAGGTTTTGCCGCTCCGGCGTATTCCGATGATGGCGGTGGCTTTACCCGGGAAGAAAACTCGCCCATGCAGATGCCGGGGAGTCATTTCCGGAAACGGCGCACGAATGGAATTAAATACCTGTTCCATTAACAGATTTATTAGAAAATTATCCGGCGGAATTGCGTTCATTGTATTTCTCCTTTTTATAAGGAGAATTTAGCGCTTATTTAATCTTCTTACAAGGAGAATTTGAGGTGGTGTTGACAAAATTTTCTCAAGCAAGAATACAGGAAATTAGTATCGAAGTGAGCATTCCCGTTTGCCCGAATTCAATTTTGTTTATTTGAGATGATCCGGGTGATTTAATATCTCCCACAACAGTGGTCTCCGTCCTTTGCTGGAGGTGTACAATTAAGGTGCATGAATGGAAGAGAAACTGCATTGCCTTCACCCTCAGCCCCGATGCCGCCAAACCTCAGGATAAGCATTAATAAATCAGCAGCCTGAGGAAATGGGGAAAATAAGACGCTCCAAAGGCAGGCTTTCTGTTCGAGAATCTGATGTTCCCACCGATCACCCGTAGATTGCCCCTTTGATGATTTATGTTATCTACGGCTCTCATTCTATGATGGCTTCTCCTCATAGAGCTTTTCGAACTCTGCGATTAGTTGAGAGAACAGCGAGGTAACCGCTTCGATGGGTTCCGGGGAGGTCATATCCACTCCCGCTTCTTTCAATAAATTGATGGAATAATCGGAGCTCCCCCGAGTTAGAAAGCGGAGATACGCTGCCCGGGTCTGGTCGTCT
>JALXCH010000405.1 GCA_026991005.1 Calditrichia bacterium
TGCAGGACATTGCCGAAACCATCAACAAGTATGGTTCTCCCGAGCAGAAAGAAGAGTTTCTGCCGGGATTTGCTCAGGGTAAATATTCTGGTGCCATGGCACTTACCGAACCGGATGCTGGTTCCGACCTCCAGTCCGTGAAATTGCATGCTTACATGGATGAAAAAGGGCAGTGGCACCTGAAGGGTGTTAAGCGGTTCATTACCAACGGAAACGGAGATGTGTTGTTGGTACTGGCGCGTTCGGAACCCGGTACCAAAGACGGTCGAGGGCTTAGCCTGTTTGTGTGCTATGGCGATGATACGGTAAAGGTGCGGCGCATCGAGAATAAGCTGGGGATTCATGGATCGCCCACCTGCGAACTGCAATTCAACGATACCCCGGCACAGCTGGTGGGCAAGCGGAAATTCGGGTTAATTAAATATGTGATGGATTTGATGAACGGTGCCCGCCTGGGAGTTTCTGCCCAGGCATTGGGGATTGCCCAGGCAGCGTACGAGGAGGCTCTGGCCTATGCCCGGGCACGGGAACAGTTTGGCCGTCCCATTATCCAGCTCCCGGTGGTGGCCGATATGTTGGTGGATATGCGGGTAGCGCTGGAAAGCAATCGTTCTTTGCTGTATGCAACGGCTCAGTGGGTGGATTTGCGGGATAAGCTGGAATTGCACATCGAACGGCTCAAAGCGGAAGGTAAAGCTTACAGCGAAGAGAATGCGCGATTCAAATACGCCAGCAAAGTGGCAGCATTGCTCACCCCGTTAACCAAATATGTGCTCACCGAGTCTGCCAATAAAATTGCTTACGATGCGCTGCAAATTCACGGTGGTACCGGGTACATGAAGGAATTTCCGGTGGAGCGGCTTTATCGAGATGCTCGCATCACCAATATTTACGAAGGCACTTCCCAGTTACAAATTGTGGCGGCAACAGGGGGAGTGGTCAACGATATCCTGGGTGAATATTTCACCAAAAAAGGAGAAAAACAGTATAAGGGTAATTTAACCCGTCTGGCCAATATTTTGCTGGAAATTCGAGAGCTCTTCCTGGAAAGCCTGAAATATGTGAAGGATAAAAACGACAGCAATTTTCTGGAAGTTGCAGCTAAGGAGCTGGTGGAACTTTACAGCTATCTTTATGTGGGGTATTTGTTGTTGGCTGAAGCGGAACTAGATAGTCGGAAAATTTTTATTGCCAACCGCTACATCGTAAATGCTCTGGGCAAAGCGCGCATGAATGCCGAGGCTATTCGCAACGAGAAATTTTCCGATTTACTCCATACAGAAGAAATTCTTATTTGAACAATACCATCCCGGTAATCCTTTCGCTTAGCAGGATTACCGGGTTTTATTATTCCCCAATGCAACCAATCGATTGAGTTCTCATCTTCAAATTAAATCTTGAGGAAAAAGAATTACTTTGGTAAAATTAGCAGGTTAAAAATAAAAGGAGAAATTCATGTCGCAGGAAAATAAAAAGAAACATGCGCTAATTTTGGGGGCATCCAGCGGATTTGGAGCCGCCACGGCTATTCGCCTGGCACGGGATGGTTACCACATCTTTGGTGTGCATCTGGACAGAAAAGCAACCATGTACATGGTAGAGGAGGTGATCCAGGAGATTCGGCATCAGGGGGATGAACCGCAGTTCTTCAACATCAACGCAGCAGACGAGAAAAAGCGTAAAATGGTGGTGGAGGAAATTCGAAAATCCATTCCCGAAGGGGAGTACATCAACGTATTTTTACACAGCCTGGCTTTTGGTACCCTAAAGCATTTTATTTCCGAAGAAAAAGAGCTGGCCATTACTCGCGCCAATATGGAGATGACGCTGGATGTGATGGCGCACTCCCTGGTGTACTGGGTGCAGGAGTTGTACTGGGCTAATTTGCTGAGCTTTGGTTCTCGAATTTTTGGGATGACCAGTTACGGAAGCACCCACGTGGTGCCTTATTACGGAGCTGTCTCTGCCGCCAAAGCGGCGCTGGAATCGCATATTCGGCAGCTGGCTATGGAGCTGGCTCCTCTGGGAGTTACCGCCAACGCCATTCGAGCAGGAGTAACCAATACCCCGGCGTTGCAGAAAATTCCCGGGCACGAAAAAATGGTTCACGCTGCCGTGGAACGAAATCCCGGTCGCCGCTTAACCACTCCGGAAGATGTCGCCAATGCCATTGCCGCCCTTGCCACCGAGGATTGCCAGTGGATTAACGGCAATGTGATTGGGGTGGATAACGCCGAATCGGTTGTGGATTACATCAAATAACCTGCGGTGTGGGTGGTGGTAAGGTGAATAGAGTAAGAAATTAAGGGTGAAAAATGGCGCGTCCGCATAAGGACAGATTGGATATTAAACCACCCCGGCAGAAAAAACCCCGGGTGCTGATTGACCTGGATGGTGTGCTACGCGATTTTGTGGGGAGTTTAATCCGGGTGTACAAAAAGGTGTATCCCGAGCATGAAATTCTTCCGGTAGAATCGCGCGAATTGGAGAAGTATTTCCCCATTGGCGATAAGGTGTACCAGTTCATGGCGCCCGGTTTCATCGAAGATATTATGGAAGGTGCCAAACCTTACCCCGGTGCCATCGAGGCACTGAATCGCTGGGAAAGCGAATTTGAGATTGTGATTGTCACTGCCCAACCGCCAATTACCCGAGCTTCTACTTATTTGTGGATTGGTCAGCAGCGGATTCCCACGAATGAAGTGCACATCAATTATTATAAATACGAGATAGATGGGCTGGCGTTACTGGACGATTTTGTGGATAACCTGGAGGAATTTGCTGCGACCGGTCGGCTGGCGGTGTGTCTGGATCAGCCCTGGAATCAGGAATGGGCTGGTCCCCGGGTGCGGAGCGTGGATGAATTTTTTCAGCTGGTTCAGGAACATTTGCAGGGCTACGAAAAGAAGGAGTCCAATCCCCGTTTCCTGGCTTAAGAGAGAATTAAAATCGGGGCTTTGGATTTATCGGAAAAATTTTCTAATTTTGGGTAGAAAGAACAACAGGTAAAATATGGAGGAATACGATGGGAAAACAGTATAATCCGCGAGAAAAAAGGCGCCGTCGCAAACGGTACATTAAGCGCCAGCGCAAAATGAAACGAGCCGAGCTGGCTAAAAAGAATCAATAAAGAAACACGGAATCCCGATTTTCCCATTTTGAGGTGGAATGTTGTATGTTTCCCCGGGGAATTCGGGATTTTTGGTTATAAACCGGGAAGAAACCTTTCCCATCGGATGCGAGGGGATTGTGCAATCCGATAGAACCAGACATGCAAATCGGCTGGGGAAGCTGGGTGGTTGGACCAGTGTTGGGCTCAACCTTTTTTTATTTGTGTTGAAGGGGGGATTGGGACTGGTTTCCGGTTCCATTGCGTTAATTGCAGATGCCTTCCATTCCCTTAGCGATATGGTAACCAGCTTCGTGGTGTTAATTTCCTTTCATATTTCCGGAAAACCCTCCGACGAGGAACATCCTTTTGGACACGAACGGGCCGAGTTCATTTCGGCAATTATTATGTCCACCCTGCTGGCGGTAACAGCGGTGGAACTGGGACGCAGCAGCATCCTCCGGATTCTGCATCCCGCTCCGTTTCGAGCTCCCTGGTGGATTATTGGTGTGCTGGGATTTACCGTGCTGCTGAAGGAACTCTTGGCATTCTTCTCCCATTACCTCTCCCGCAAAATTCATTCTGTTACACTTAAAGCCGATTCCTGGCATCATCACATGGATGCGATTTCCACCGTTCTGGTCATCCTCTCCTTTGTGCTGGTACATTTCCATTTACCCAATCTGGATGGTTGGGTGGGCCTGGTAATTGCGCTGATTATTCTTTACACTGCCATCGAACTGGCAAAAAATCCCATTGATGAATTACTGGGTTCAGCCCCGGATGCCCAATTGCTGGAACAAATTCAGTCGCTTGCCCTGTCTGTCCCGGAAGTTAAAGGTGTACACGACATCATTGTCCATCGTTACGGCGAGACCCTGATTATCTCCCTGGATATTGAAGTGGACAGAAACCTATCCCTGATTCAGGCGCATGATGTAGCGGACCAGGTTCAAAAACGGTTAAGCGAATCGTTAAACGCTTTTGTTACCGTTCATTACGATCCGGCCATGGAGCAAACTCCGTTTAATCAGAAAGTTGAGGAGAAACTTCGACTTTTTTGCCGGGAACACCAATTGTGCCGTTCTTATCACGATTTGCAAATTGCAAAAAAAGGGAAAACCCGAATTCTTTCCTTCGACCTGGTTACCGATTGGCAGATTTCCGTGGACGATTCCAGAAAATTGGTACAGGATTGTCGTGCGTTTTTACAGAAGCATCTTCCTGAATTGAACAAAATTGAAATCCATATTGAACCTTCCTTTACCGTTTCTCCCGAGAAATCTTCCCGAAAAACCGGCTAAAAAATGAGATTTGCCTTCACAAAACGTTTAAAATATTTTAAATTTAGAGGGTGACAGATGGAAAATAATTGGGGCAGGACTGCCGCGAAAGTTCTCCGCCGGAGAATTTAGGGGGAGAAAAGCTGGAGTTGGAGGAATGTCCAGGTGGACAACAGTCCTGCCCAAATTTTTGCTTTTCCTGTGACCTATATCAGAAAAATCACTTTAAAAATATTCAAAACTTGAAAAATCTACCGGCTTTTTGTATTATTTAAGAAAAGGTCGAGGTTACTATGATTAAAACAATCCTGCTTTCGGTAGATGGCTCGGCGTACACCGAACCTGTTCTCCAATATGGGATTCAGTTTGCAAGGAAGTTTGAAGCCTACCTCAAAGTGCTTACCAT
>JALXCH010000406.1 GCA_026991005.1 Calditrichia bacterium
TCGATGTGCTTCAAAAAGAGGATTTCTCGTTGCTGAGGGGGAAATCGATAGGAGTATTGTGCCACCAGGCAACGATTAATTCTCGCTATCAGCATCTCATCGATTTACTCCTTCCGTTGCATAAACGGGGAGAATTACAGATTACAGCGGTGTACGGCCCCCAGCATGGTTTATGGGGACACACACAGGATAATATGATTGAATGGGAGGGGTACCGGGATGAGCGAACGGGACTGATGATTTATTCGTTGTACGGAAAGCATCGCAAGCCCACTCCGGAGATGCTACGGGATGTGGAACTCATGGTAGTAGATATGCAGGATGTCGGTGCACGGTACTACACATTCATCTGGACGCTGGCTTTGACCATGGAAGCGTGTCAGGAAGAGGGGATTCCGGTGATGGTGCTGGATCGTCCCAATCCCATTGGAGGAAAACATTTTGAAGGGACATTGCTGAATCCGGAATATGCCAGCTTTGTGGGGTTACATCCCATTGCCCAGCGGCACGGATTAACCCTGGGCGAAATTGCTCACTATTTCCGGAATACGTTTTACAATTCAGTGGATTTGCAGGTGATTCGTATGGAAGGCTGGAAGCGGGAGTTTCATTTCCCGGAAACGGGACTTCCCTGGGCAATGCCGTCACCCAACATCCCTGTTTATGACACGGCACTGGTGTATCCGGGAATGTGCCTTCTGGAAGCCACGAATCTTTCCGAAGGACGTGGAACTACGCGCCCATTCGAAATTTTCGGGGCACCCTGGCTGGATGGCTGGAAACTGGCAGAATCGCTGAACCGATTACAACTGCCGGGTGTGTATTTCCGTCCCATTCAATTTATGCCAACCTTTCATAAGCATGCAAACCAGATTTGCGAAGGTTGTTTCATTCACGTCACCGATCGGGAAACGTTTCGACCGGTACGTACTACCCTGGCACTGCTTCAGGAAGTGATCCGGCAGCAACCGGGTAAGTTCCAGTGGAAAAATCCCCCGTACGAATACGAATTCGAAAAGCTCCCCATCGAAATTTTGCTGGGAAATGGGTGGCTGCACCGCTGGATTGAGGAATTGCGGCCTCTTTCAGAAATTGAAGAGCGGTTACGAGAAGAAGAGGCTCAATATGAAAAAATCCGAAAGGAGCATTTACTTTACCAATAAACCTTCCATGCTCATTGTAAATAAAAAACTCCCTGGCATAACCCGTATGCCGGGGAGTTTTTTGTTTTATCTGTACACTCTTCTTATTTCACCAATAACATCTTTCGCAGACGCTGGAATAACACGTGTCCGCTACCGGGGTCTTGTGCTTGAAGTTCATAGAAATAAATGCCACTTCCCAGATTCTCCGGTTGCCAGCGAATTTCGTAGCAACCCGCTGCTTTCATTCCGTTTTCCAGTACCGCAATCTGCTGCCCCAGAATGTTGTAAATTTTAAGGATTACGTGTGAATTTTGTGGTAGAGCATAGCGAATGGTGGTAGAAGGATTAAACGGATTGGGATAATTTTGCTCCAGAGCAAAATGTTGCGGTAAAGCCATATTTTTCCGCTCCACAGAGTTTGGAGCCGCCTGCTCGATAACGACGTTATCAATAATCAGGTAATATCCGTTGAGCCCCTGATACACAAACGCCACGAAACGGGTTGTGAGATTTAAGGGTAATTCCAGCCAACGGCTGTAATTGTTCCCGGGGATGGTGTCGCCAGCTTCCAGCACCAGAAGAGTGTCTGTGAAATTAGCCGGTAGGCTGTCCTGTGAAGAGGCCAGAATTAGTATGGTATTTCCGGCCACCTGCTGAGCCCCGTAATCCCAGTAAAACCGAAGTATTTCGGGATAATTCAGTTTGGGTGTTACCAACCACTCGTCCTGGGTGTTTCCGGTTTCCCGGGGATACACCCCAGCTGCGTAATGTCCGAACTGCACCGGCCAATTCACCCCGTGCCATTGGTAAATTGTTTGCACCGTATCGCTGGAGTACACCTGCCAGCCCTGGGGTTCTTCTTCGAAATCTTCGGCTATCAGTGCTTGAGAAGTAACACTATTTATCTGGTAGCGGGCAAAATTGTTCGATGGAACCTCATCTTCGGTGGTATCGGCATACACATCGATATTCCATTCGCTACTGGTGTCAGGCACCTGCCAGGTTCCCAGATTTACCCATAATGTATCCTGGGGAGGTAAAGAGTCCGGCAATGTCACACTAAACGGTACCGAAGTCACCGAATTGGAGATAGTAAGTGAGAGTGCTCTTCCCGCGGGAATGGATTCCGTTCCATAATTTTTAAGTAACACGCTTAATGAAACAACAGAATCTGCCTGTACAAGTTCGCCGGGAAGAATATTTTGTAAGCTCACAATAGCCAGGTCGTGTTGGATACTGGGAAGCGGTTGAAAATACTGTGCCGCATTGCGAACTAATTGCTCTGCCGCACTGGAAGATATGGCTGCCAGATTAAATGCCAGGTACAACACGTTCCCGCCCAGTATGGCGCCAGCCGTGCTGGTATTGTTTGAATTGTTCAGCAGAAATTCCGTACCGGAAGAAGGCACAACCGCATCCTGATCACCATACCCGGTATAAGTTAGTTGAATCATGTACGGTAGATTTTGCGTGATGGGATGGCTGGAATTGTGGACAATGAGATTTCCAGCTTCGTCTGTCTCCCAGGAAGTAAAATGGAGCACCTGGGAGCGGAAACTGTAATCGTTTCGGAAATCGTACCCAATTTCGCCGCCTTCAATGATGAGTTTTCCTCCTCCATTCACATAATTTAACAGGGCATTGCGCATGGTGGAAGAAGAAATGGGACTGGTGTTGGCACCGCTGCTCCAGATGATGAAAGGGTAATTCCCCCAGGAAGCAGGATTGGTTTGAGAGCTGGTTTCGGTAATCACCTGATAGCCGGTATTCTGCAGTACCTGGGAAAACAGATCGGCAGCGGCACTGGTGTTCTTGCTATTTAAAACCAGTGCCTGTGTTTTTTCCGATTTTCCATTGGGAATAGAGCGTTGTCCGTTGTCATCATCAATCACCAGAATAGAACCGGAGGCTGGCTCCAGGGTAGCGCTAATCCAGAGAGTGTCGTATCCCGCCACAGAAGCGCTGATGGTCTGGGGCACGTAACCTTCTTTGGTGATTTCGATTTCTAGCGGGCCGGCAAAGATATTGGGCAGTTCGAAATAGCCATCACTGGTGGTAAAAGCACTCTGGTTTTCCACAGTGACCTGAATTCCGGAATAATTGGTGGTATCGGAGAGTAAAATCTGCCCGGCCAGAAATGCCCTGGGTTGGGGCTGGAGCTGGACGGTCACTTCCGTTGCGGGAGAATCCACAACCACGATATTCTCAAGGGTGTCTGGCTGATAGTGGTTGGCGGAAACGATGATGGAATAGGTACCCGGAAGAAGCAGCCGGTAGAAATCCCCCACATCGGGATCGGAATACACCGGTGCTCCCGGGATGCCGACAACATCTATCTGAGCCGCAATGGGCTCCCCGGTTTCCGCATCGGTCACCAGTCCACGGATTCCCCGGAAGGCTTCTTCCATGTAGGCCAGAAAAGATTCTTTGTTGTTAATCCAGCGCTGGGGTAGAACGTATCCCGGTGGATTTTTCGTATTATACAATTCAATGGTTACCTCGCGGCCTCCCTCAAAATAATACATCCAGTCCTGGCGCCCACCGTTAATGGCATACCAGGCGCATCCATTGGTAATGCCGTTGGGGAATCCGCCGTTCATAATATCCGGGTTGGGAGTTGCATAGGTACGGGACACCTTGATAAACCAGGCGTCATCGGGACACATGGAATAACTTCCGGAAGGAGCTCCGTTATCCCAGGGGTAGTTAACTACCTGGGCACCTCCGTGAAAATTAGCGGAAAGCACGAAATTCTGTTGTTTTGCCAGCGCCATCATGGCCTGAGTTTCCGGTTCCCGGCCATCCGGAGTATTAATGGGATTGGTGATGCGATCGGGGAAGTTTCGGTTTAAATCTGCCCCATTGGCATTATATCGGGTGGCACCCGTTACCGTGTTGTTTCCGCCAGCGTAAGTGCCATCGGGGTTGAAAAGGGGATTAATCCAGATTTCCATATTGTTTACCAGATGGGTAACCCGGCGGCCTTCGGCAGTGAGAGTGTCCCCGTAATTCGTCAACAGATAATTTGCCAGGCGCAAGAGTAGCACATACCCAACGGTTTCGTCTCCGTGCATGGTACTGGTGTAAAAGAATTCCGGTTCGGCTTCTTCCACATGCACGTTGTCCGAAATTTTCAGAGTAAGCAGCAAACGTCCCTGCACGGAATAGCCAAAGGTGTCCAGAACGCAAATATCCGGATAGGAACTGGCAAATTGCTGCATCATCTGGATGTAAGCCTGGTAAGTGGGGTAGGTGTTCCAATCCTGTAAGCCTCTGGGAGAATCGCTCATCTGGTGTTCGTAGAGGCTCCCGGGGTGGGGGAGGCGCTGGTATCGGTAGCCCAGAGAGAGAAATTCTTTCCATTCCCGTTCATTGGCGTAGGCATACACCGTATCTCCCACCACATTGTCGATGGAAATTACCTTTGTTAATTCATCCAGTTCCTTCGGTTCCTGAATTTGAAAGCGAAAGTAGTATTCTTCTGCCTGAAGAAGGTTCAAAGAAATAAGCGGGATTAAAATGACAGAAAGAAAAAAACGCATCATGGTTCAAGTCCTTTTGTTTAATTATTCCACAGAAAAATAGCCCGGAACAGAGTACCGGGCTATTTTTGCAGGAGGTGTTAGAGCTGTTT
>JALXCH010000407.1 GCA_026991005.1 Calditrichia bacterium
GAAAGGGGCCAGTGAACGATGATATAAAATCCCAAATACACGGTAATAAGTCCCAGTACCGCGTGCCAGAACCAGCGCCAACCGTGACGGGCTAAAAAGATTGCCAATCCCAACCGAAAGGTTCCAATGGTTATGAACAACGCTCCTAACAGAATCGTAAATGCGGAAGCTCCCTGAACCGGGTTAAGAAAAATAAGCACTCCTCCAATCACATATAACAGTGCAAATACCAGGTGTGGAATACGACCGCTCCAACTGGTTTCTTTCTCGCCAAACCAGTGAATAAACTGGAGAACTCCCGCCAGAAACATTAAAATACCAAATAGAATAACAGTTGAGATGGTGACCCATCCGGCGAATATTAATCCGAATGCTCCAATGACCACATCAAATATTCCCAGAATTAACAGCCATTTCCACCTCCGTGGAAATTCCTCAATAATAACCTGTACATGATTAACCATAACAATTCCTCCTTTTTTTTGCTGATTTTTTCACAAACTTCGTACCAAAAAATACAATTTTCACAAATCTTTTTTAAAAAAGACCTTTGTTAAAAGCCATAATTTCATTATTTCCAATAGGATATTATCTACACATTTTTCGACTAAAATTTTTCGGGCTGAAATAAAAATTCGGGGAAGTTTTAAGCAAAATAGTCGTTGTGGCAGAAACATTTGCCGATATGACAGAAGTCCCCAATTACTCCGACAATCCCGGAACGAAGTTCCATATTTTTAAAAATGGAAAAATTGGATGCTTCCTTTAATATAGTAGAAGAGCAATCCAGGTTGTTAGATTTGAACATAAAATTATTTTTCCGATGCATCAAACGGCACAATGGGGTAGGTCAACCCGTATACGGATTTACGTAATTTCATCAATTCGCCAATTTCCTCAGGTGGTAAGGGCTTGGGATGTCCCAATTGATATGCCAACCAGATAATCCGTGCAGTATGTTCCAGCGTTTCCAGTTTGAAATACGCTTCCTTTAGAGTTTTGCCCACCGTTAAACTGCCATGCCGCTCCAGTACCACCACATCGGAGTGGCGAATGGGCTCGCGGATGCTCTCCGGTACCTGATGGGTGGAAGGGCGAGCATAAGGAGCCACCGGCACCGCACCCAACATGAGTGCACTCTCCGGCATGTAAGCCACCTCCCAGCGAAATCCCACCAGCGAAAGAGCAATGACGTAAGGCGGGTGAGCATGAACGATCGCCTGAACATCCGGCCGCTGGCGGTACACTTCCAGATGCATTTTAATTTCCGTAGATGGTTTCCCCTTCCCTTCCAGTACATTCCCCTGCTCATCAATAATGACCACATCCTCCTCCCTCAATTCCCATTTACACACGCCGCTTACCGTTGCCAACAATCGTCCCTCTGTTAAGCGGCAGGAAAGATTCCCTTCCGTACCAATGATGAAATTCTTTTGATACATCCGCCTGCCAATTTCTACAAATTCTTCTGGTAAACAGGGCATAGGCGCTCCCTTATTTCTTGATTCCTAAAAACATCCCACAAACTGTATTAATACTGGAACGTTATTCATCCTCTCGAAAAGTCAATTCTATTGGAGATTCATTCTTTTTTCATTTCCCGGAATCATCCCTCTATTCCCCAATTTGTAGGAAAGTTTAAAAACCGCTGCGGCTCATTTCATAGTTTCCGTTTTCGCCATTGTCGGGTTAAGGTGAAAAATTGTTTCTCCCATTCCTTCCGCAACGCCACCACCGCAAAAACAATGCTAAAGACGGTTAACAGAAACACCAGAATTAAATTCCAGAATAAAAACGTGCTGATATTGTGCACGAAAATAACCAGTAATCCCACAATAAAAACGACCAGCAAAAGGAACAACCACAAATGAGAAGATACAAGCAGGCATAAGCGATCCAGAAAATTGGGATCGGGCTTGGGAGCCAGGGCACGCAAAATACGGATATTCTGCAGGTACCGTTCGTTGGTTACCGCACGGGGACTCTCTAGGTATTTCCAGCGCAGATACCAGACTCCGGCTGTCAATACATTTAACAATAAAGAGATAAAGTAGCTTACCCAGAAATGCTCTTTCACAAAAGGATTTACTGCAAAAAAGATAACATCGATAAGCACACCCAGCATAAATAAAAAGATGACCAATCCTAGATATTCAGAAAGTGCTACATACTCCTTCTGGTAGCGTATCCAGAACACCAATAGCAGGATTAGAGCGAGCAGTTTCGCCTGATAATCGAGTTGATAAAACTGAGAGAGTGAAAAATTCTCCAAACCCTGACACCCGGTAAAAAGGCAGGTTCGGTAGAAGAACCCAATAATAATCCCAGCCAGAAAAAGGCTAAACAGAATCCGCAACACGGAGTAAGAAAGAATATGAAAGGAATACAATACCAGATACAGAGCTATCCATAACAAAAGGAAGGAGACCACTATTTCGGAAAGGATGTAAAACGCTTCATAGTATCCGGGTTGAATATGAATCAATATTCCCATCCCCGAGGACCAGATAATAAAGAAAGCATACAGGCCAACAAACATAACCACAATGGTTTTATTAAAAACAGAACGCTGAAGATTATTCCAGGTGAGATAAAGCAGCAGGTACATGATAATCAGGTGAAAAAATATCGCCCATTTTTGTTTGGGGGAAGCATACCACCACACCAACCCTTCGTTGACAAGGAAAATACCAATAAATAGGAGTCTGGTTAACACAGATTTTGACGGATGCTCCATACCCACCAATTATTTGTTAGTGAAGGCAATATAACACAAATCGATGCAAATTCCTAAATTTCTTTTCACGATTCTTTGCATTATTTATTTCTGGAAGGATTTTAGTCGTAATGAGAAAAATCTTCTTTTTATTTGGAATATTTTAATTTTGAATTCGCCAAATAAAAAAATCATATACCATAAATTAAAATTCAAATCCATTATTGATAATGTGTCTCAATTATGTTAATTTAAAAATGGGATAAACAATAGGAGGTCGTTCTATGAAAACATCTCAAATTATAGGATTCCTTTATCTCACCCTTTTTCTCTCATTAAGCAGCGCAGTGGCTCAAATCTCCCATTCCGACACGATGATTGTGCTGGCTATGCACGGCGGTATTCCCAATAACTTCCCCAAAGCAGAATTGTACCGCTTTTTTAGTTTGCATGAACAAGGCGCTCAGCTTCCGGAAGTAAAGCAACTGGAACAAAAACTCCGCCACTGGCCTCGCAACCAATCAAACGATCCTTACTACTGGGGTTCGGTGCAATTACAAAAAGCTTTGCAAAAGGGGAGTGGACTTCTAGTGATTCTGGCGTTTAACGAATTTTGCGCTCCCTCTATCGAAGAAGCCATCCTCCAGGCGGTTGAATAGAGGAAAGACAGGGTGGTGTTGTTGATTACCCCCATGATAACTCCCGGCGGAAATCATTCCGAAAAAGACATTCCTGCAGCCATCCAGAAAGCAAAACAACAAATCAAATCTTCTGGTGTTACCATCCAATACATCTGGCCCATTCCAGTGGAAGAAACAGCACGGTTTTTTCTGCAGCAAATTCATCAGTTTAATGCAATCCACAAATAAAAACGGTTCGGGAATTGGCCTGTTTAACAAATTGACAGAATAAAACAACCGGAAGTTTTCCTCACAGGAACAGAAAAAGCAATCCCCCGGACTCTCGTCCGGGGGATAACTATTGGAGGAGGCCTATGAAAATAGGAGGAAACTATTTCCATCATTCATTATCGATTTAAACCGCTATAATCTTTAGAATGTTTCCATGTTTTTTTTATTTTTTACGAGAAATGTGTTTCCGCAATTTTTAATTTTTCACCTCCATCTTCCCGCAAAAATTCGCACATCCAGCAAACAGGGGGAGGAACGTGCCATAATAAAAAAGGCCGGAGGATTCCCCGGCCTTTTTTTCAGAAAAATAAGCAGATGTTCAATTACACCAATCCCTGATCCAGCATGGCATCGGCCACTTTAATGAAGCCACCAATATTGGCGCCTTTCATGTAGTTCACGAAGCCGTCGTTTTCCCGTCCGTATTTGACACAGGTGTTATGAATGCTGGTCATGATATCTTTCAGTTTGGCATCCACTTCTTCACGACTCCAGGAAAGCCGCAGACTGTTCTGGCTCATCTCCAGTCCGGATACTGCCACACCACCGGCATTGGCCGCTTTACCAGGTCCGTACAGAATCTTGGCTTTCATGTACTCATCGATGGCTTCGGGAGTGGAAGGCATGTTGGCACCTTCGGCCACGCAGATGCAACCGTTCTGAATCAGTGCCCGGGCATCATCGCCATCAATTTCGTTCTGGGTAGCGCAGGGTAATGCCACATCGCATTTCACTTTGCGCCAGGGACGTTCATTTTCCCAGTATTCCACACCGTATTTCTCGGCGTATTCCCGAATCCGTCCCCGTTTCACATTTTTCAGTTCCATCACAAAGGCCAGTTTCTCTTTGTCGATGCCATCGGGATCGTAAATGGTACCATTGGAATCGGAAAGTGTGACCACCTTGCCACCCAGCTCAATCACTTTTTCGGTAGCATACTGGGCGACATTTCCGGAACCAGAAATGGCCACGGTTTTACCCTTGAAGGATTCGCCTTTGTCCATCAACATCTGTTCGGCAAAATAGACCAGACCGTATCCGGTGGCTTCGGGACGGATGAGGCTACCACCCCAGTTCAATCCTTTTCCGGTGAGCACGCCGGTGAATTCATTCCGCAACCGTTTGTACTGTCCAAACAGGAA
>JALXCH010000408.1 GCA_026991005.1 Calditrichia bacterium
GTTCGATGGTGAAGAGAACACCCTGCGCCTTGTAATTTTCCTGCCGAATTAAGGCACTCTGCGAGTCGGAAGAGCTGTAATGGGTTTCACTCTCGCTCACATATCCCAGTCCCACCGCATTGTATTCTCCAAAATAGTATCGCAAAGAAACTGCTCCGGAGTAAAAACGGAAATTGGAGTGGGAAACATCCGGAGAAACGTACCGGCGATCCTCACCCTCCAGACGCACAGCGATACCAAACGGATAGTAGATGGGGACTTCCCCCAGCAAATTGGGGATGAGCGCCCCATAGGTGTTTCCGGTAGTGGAAGACGCCAGCCGACTCCGAAACTGGCGCCGATTGTAGTACACCTCCAACGTCAAATAGCGGTTGTAATCCTGCCGACGGGTAAACTCCAGATGGGGTTGAATTTGCACATAGCGCAAACCCAGCACCTGAGATTCCTGGTACATCTCCGGCCGCAGGCTAACTTCCAGGTAGGTGAAGGGGGAAAAATAGTGCTGATATCCCAGGTTTACCTCCGCCTGGAGTACATCCCCGTAGGAAGAATCGGTAGGGAAGTGATGTTTGGCTCGGGCCAATCCGTAAAATAGAAGCTGATGGCCGTTGCCAACCAACCGGTTATAAGTGCCGCGCAACTGCCCCTCCACAAAACTCCCCCGCGCCTGATGATGCAGCCAGTAGAGATTGACCTCTCCATCCAACTTCCAGAAAGAGGGAGAAAAGGTGGAACCGAGAGAGAACAGGGAGCTGGCCTGCACCAGCACCTGATCTGCCCGAAAGTACTGGTAACTCTGGTAGGACACCCGGGGAGAGAAGGTCCCATTGTGGGTCAGGCGCAGGGAAAGAAAGGGATTACTCAACTGCTCCACCACCACGCTGTCGTTCTCCAGCAAAACCATCTCGTACTCCTGCCGGGAATAATCCACTCCGGTTTCCAGGCTCCATTGCCAGCGGGGTAATGCGGCAGATAAAAGGGTCGGGGAAAGCTCCAGCGGTTCCTCTGCAAAGGCGTTTGAAGTAAATTCTTCGCTACCAGGATCTTCCCCCGAAAGAGAAGCACTCAATTCATCCAGTATTTCCAGAGCCGTCTGGTAATCGCCCAGGGCGGCAAAATATTCCGCTTCTTCTTTCAGCAAAAGAAATGTGCTATCCGGAGCGGTGGTTGACTGAAGAAGAAAGTTAATCTGAATTAGTCGGCTCTTGTAGGCTTCTTCCCGCAGAGCGGAATTCAGCGAATCGCTTAAACCAGGGGTATTCTGTGCCAGAAGGGGAATCACCATAAACAACAGTACTCCCCAGCTAATCAGCCAGCTCCCACAATGTAAGCGCACCTTCTTCATTTTCTTCCATTATCGGAATTTAAGCATTCCTCTTAGATAAACTGTTTTTTTTACCATTCAAAAAACTGCCCGGATGGTAACACATCCGGGCAGTATGGAGGAGGTTGATGCGTGTGAGAAGACTACTTACTTAACACAACCCGATAAGGACAACCCCAGGTCGCAGAATTGTAGGGATAGGTTTGCTCATCCCCTTTATAGATGGTTCCGTTATCAATCACATCCACCACGGCATGGAAGGGACGATTCGCCGGTTCGTGAATGGTCCAGCCGCCTTCGTAAATGGCGTAACCGGTTTCGGGATCGATGCCTTTGTATTCGAACTGCTTACGGCCATGATGGTAGCGGTCGATTCCAAAGTGCAGCAGTACGGTTTCGGTGGCACCGGTTTCAGGATCCACCACAGGATTGCTGGTGGAGTTACTCACCAGAGCAATCACTTTCACATGTTCACCATGGACAAAGGTGGGCACATCGTCCGGAATATTCAGGAAATTAGACAGGGGTGCATTGAACACCAGCGTATCTCCGCTCTCGCTCACCACGATGATTTTGTGAATTTCCACAGTGGAAACCGGACGGCTTTCGCCTTTGCTCAGAGAGATTGCCGTTAATTTCCAGCGCTTGCGCGGATCTTTCGTCGCTTCTTCACTGTTCTGATTTTTCACAAAGATGGCTCGCCGACGGACCACATGCCGCAACGGTTTCCGAAATACCAGGAAGCTATCCCGCTGAGTGGTATCCGTCTTAAAGGCGGAAATGAAATTCCCCAACAGGACGCGTTCGATGGTAACCATAAAAGTATCCGGTGCAACATGCTGAATGAGTAAAGAGCGCGGAAAACGTTTCTTAATGATCCGGCCAAACCGCACCAGTTGATCTTCCGTATCCATGATTTTGGGGAAAGCCTGTCCGCCAAAGCTGGAAAATCCATTGTACATATTTTCTTCACTGCCATCGTCGATGCCCCAATCGGCCAGATAAGCATTATCTTCATTTAACAATTCCTCCTGAATGCTCATCTGAGCCAGCTCCTCTTCCGAGAGTGGAGTGCTGGTGTCTTTCTGGCACCCGGTCATAAGTGCAAAGCTGATAAACAGCACGGTGAAAATCCAGATTATGCGTTTCATGATGACTACCTCCTGTTTGTTGTTTCTTTAAAATGGTTTCCCGGGCCCAGGGAAATTTATTTAGTTAAAATAGCAATTGCCGTACGGGATAGCTGCCAGCAGAGGCGGTATTGCCCCTCAGAGCACGCCTGGCTGGCAAGCTGGTACAAATTGCTGGCATTCTGATAGCGAATTTTTAACAAATCATCATTTTGCCAGATGGAATTCTGATTGAGCAAATCTTTCAATCGCGCCAGTATCTGCGCGGCTTTCTCTTTGTTCTTCTGCTCCGTATCCAATCCGCCGCGATATTGTTCCAGTTTAATAGCCAGATGGTTAAAAATGCGCAGGTAAGACAACGCTTTCTGGTACTCTTTTCGGTCGAAAGCTTCCTGTGCCTTTTTCAGGTTGCTCTGCAGCAAATTCAACAATTGGGAATAGAAGGGAACATCTGCCTGGTTTTGTGCCAGAGCCGTGTACATGGTTTGTGCAGTGTGAAGCTGATTTCGGATTTCTTCTTCCGGCGTCAGGTTGTTGCGGTTTAACCGGCGATGGAGCTGGAGGAACAACCGCCGGGCAATACCCAGGCGCTGGCGCGCTGTCGGGTAATTCCCCGTCTGATATTTATCCCGAGCCTCCGTGAGAAGAAAGGTGATTCGCTGGTACAGCCGTTGCACATCGGGGGAGTTTACCCCCTTCACCCGGGAATCCAGGGACACCAGATTGCTCTCCAGCAGCCGAATGTCTTCCGCCAGGCGCTCCCGCTGCGACTCGGGGGTTTTCTCCAGCAAATCCAGGATGCGGTAAATCAGCCGATTCACAATTTGCAACTGGACAAAGGCCTGGCGGGGACGGTTGTCGTCGTACAGACGATATGCTTTGCGATACTCCCGTTCCGCCTTATCCAGCAGCGTGTGCGCCTGCGATTGAGAAGAGCGGCTCACCAGATCCCGCGCATGCATCAGCATGGCGTTGGTGTTTTCGAAATAGCGATCCAGATTTTTATTCTGTTGCGGATAGATACCCGTGGCCGTGCGAATGGCATTGTCGGCAAAGAAAATTGCCAGAAAATAATTCTTCATTGCCAGATCGGGCTGGTTGGCCTGTGCCGCCTGAAATGCCCGCTGCCGAAAATACCGCGCCCGGTTTAACAGCTCCTGTGCTTCGGAATTGGTTTGCCGGGCAACAACCTGCTCGGCCTCCTGAATTTTGCGATCCAGCTGCTCTTTGAATTTATTCCGGAAAAAAGGATTATTGCGAATCAATCGATACAATCGGCCCAGAATGGTAAATCCCAATTTTACATGGTTATGTGCCCGGTAATATTTTTTCTGCAGAAACGCCTGCCGCGCTTGCTGATACTCGCGCTCGGCAGCTTGAACCATTTGCATAATTTTGGGGTCGGAAAAGAGGCTGGAAAATCGTTTAGCCTGAATCACCTTTTCGTGGAGGCGGTTCAGGTCACGTTCCAACTTTTGAACTTGCGGAGGTTGCGTCTGAGCCAGTAAACCCGAATTTATTAAAACAACCAGTAGTAAAACTATGTATCGAATCGATTTCATCTTTCCATCACTTTTTTCGTTCCGCTCCTATTTAGTACAAATGATGTGCCAGCAATTCCAGCCATACGTAACCAATTGTATTTCCACAAATTACGAAAATATATTACACATGCCATTTCCGCCAAACGTACAACTTGGTACAGGTCGGTGTACCAGATGGTACATCTTTGAGGGGAAAGCACTTCCATCTCTGCTCCCTGAACGGAAACTTTTTCCCTTGCTATCGAAGCTTCTTTTCCCCAATTTCTCCCGTTGAAAAAAATCGTGATAATCATGAGGTTTTTAACCAGTAAAAAATCGAACCGAACCATTTTAAACATCACCCCGTTAATTGATGTGTTGTTTATTCTCATCATCTTCTTTGCCGTTTCCTCTACCTTTCTGGAGCAACCGGGGATTAAACTGGCACTGCCTAAAGCGAAAAAAACGGATCTGGCGAAAATCGAAAAAGCCGTATTATTTATCGACAAAGACAAAAAATTGTATTTTAAGAACAAAGAAGTGGCGCTAAAAGATCTGCCTGCTTTGCTGAAAGATGCGATGGAGAAAAGTCTGGATCGCAGTCTGATCGTCAATGCCGACAAGAGCGTCCCCCACGGCTTCGTGGTCAAAATTATGGACATTGCCCGGCAAAACGGCGTTGCCAAACTGGTGATTGCGGTACAGCCCAAGGAGTAGGCCTGGGGAAGAAGGTGTATAGGGTGTATAGGGTGTATAGGGTGTATAGGGGGAATAGGGGGAATAGG
>JALXCH010000409.1 GCA_026991005.1 Calditrichia bacterium
TTCCTCTGGAGTATGGTGCTCATTCTCAGCGGTACGTTTAATCAACTTTTAACTTATACGGTATTTGTGATGGTAGGATTTGCAGCATCTTCCGGCATTGGTTTGTTTATTTTGCGGCACAAGAGGAATGGCGCTACAGATGCATATCGAGCCTGGGGTTATCCCTGGAGTGTGCTTGGTTACGTGGGCATCACCGTGGGAATTATGGTAAGCGTGCTATTAAATCACACCTGGCAGGCAGGATGGGGCGTGCTGGGTACCCTATCGGGAGTGCCGGTGTATTATCTCTTCCGGAAATATGCCCGCAAATAGAAAAGCTCCGAAAGGATTACATTCGGAGCTTTTACGAAAGAGATGATGATGTGCCCGCTTAACTTTCCATGCGCACAACATTACTTGCCTGATATTTTCCGTTTTGTCCCAGTTTCAGATCGTAGGAAACTTTTTCCCCCTCTTTCAGGGTCTTAAATCCTTCCATCTGGATGGCGCTGTAATGCACAAAAACATCATCACCACCTTCATCGGGGACAATGAATCCCCAGCCCTTACTTTGATTAAACCATTTGACAGTACCTGTTGGCATAAAACACAGTACCTCCTCTAAAACCAGACTTCTATCCTCTCCATCAGGGAAATCTTGTGGATTTTTTTTATCGCGGGGTGATGGAGAGAAAATATCCACAAGATGCTTAAATATATTGCATTTGAATTATTTTGTCAAGCAAATATTGGAGCAAGGTTTCATTTTGGACGCTTGATATTTGAATAGTCATGAATATTTACCCATAAAATCTGCCCTGATGGTAATTAATTTTATTTTTCAGCAGAAATAATTTCTTGATAATCTGTTTTTCCATAAAATGGTTTTCAAATTTTTAGATTTGAGATGTAAAAAAATGAAAAAGTCAGAATATATTAAGTGAGTTAAAGGGTGAATTTATTGATTCCTGATCTCAATTAAGAAAAATGAGCTTGCGCTAGTGGGGAAAAATATGTATTATTCGCTGCGGTTTAAACTTAACTGAATCAGGAAATGGAAAATGTATGATGATTTAATAAAAAAAGTATGGATTTATGCTCAGGCCAATTTGCCTACCCGTTACGGAGATTTCCGATTAATTGTTTTTCACAACAAAATTGATTTTAAGGAGCATCTTGCGCTGATTAAAGGGAAGATCGATGACGGAGAGCCGGTACCGGTGCGGATCCACTCAGAATGTTTAACCAGCGAGGTTTTCGGTTCGCTGAAGTGCGATTGTCGGGATCAGCTCCAGAGTGCGCTGAAATATATCGCCGGATTGGGCCGGGGTTTGGTGCTTTACATGCGTCAGGAAGGGCGTGGCATCGGACTGGGAAATAAGATTCGCGCCTATGCCCTGCAGGAATTGGGATACGATACAGTGGAAGCCAATCATCATCTGGGATTCCCGGACGATCTGCGCCGTTACGATGTGGCTGCTGCCATGCTCCACATTCTGGGAGTTCGCCAGATTAAACTACTCACCAATAATCCCAGAAAAATTAAGGGTGTTGCTGAATACGGGATTCAGGTGGTAGAGCGTATTCCCATCGAGATTGAACCCAATCCCATCAATCGGTTTTACCTTTACACCAAAGCCCACAAGTCCGGACATCTGCTCCATGTGGATTGGGCCGGAAACGAATCGATTTTTGCGGAGGAGCAACCAGATGCTTCGGAAGCAGAAGCACCTTCGCCCCGGGAATGGGCCGAAGAGGAAACCTCTGAATCTGTGCCTCAATCTTAAATCGATGTTGAAGCGGTGAGCATCCCTATTCTTCATATTTTCCAGTTTCGGAAGCAGGAATTCGCCAATTTAAAGCAGGCCACGCTGCGCCAGCGCGTCATGGCACAATTGATTGACGGAATCATCCTGGGTGCTGTTGTTTCTCTGTGGTTGGTCTGGATGAGCGGAGGGAAAATATTTTCGCTGTGGATTTCTCCTGTTATCCCGGTGTACCTCCTCCAGGTTTCTCCTCATTGGTTTCCGTCCGCCTCCGATTGGTGGTGGGGCGGAGCGTTTATTCAAATCCCCGGTTTTTTCTCCTCTTCCCTTTATCTGGCCTATCCTTCCCCCATTATCTGGATTTTCTACGCCTGGTATTACACCTTCTTTACCCGGCGGTTTGGGGCAACTCCCGGCAAGATGATGAAAGGATTAGTCGTTTTAAATACAGAGCGGCAACCTCCTGAATTAAAACGTGCTTTTTATCGCTGGCTGGGAACGGTGTTCTCTTTAATTGTCCTGGGAGCGGGAATCTGTTGGTATTACCGCAAGCATCCCTCCCGTACCTGGGGCGACGCCCTGGCTCATACCCGGGTGTACTATTTTTTACCGTTTGAGAGTTAAATCTGGTATGGGTGGTGCACCAATTACTCCCTCATTACATAAACGAAACGGAAAGAATGCTTTGAATTGGAAAGTATATTTTTAACTTCTTAATTCATTTTCCCGATAAATTCCTCCAGAGATTTTGCCATTTTAGCTGTTTCCAGCAAGGCTTCCAGCTTTTCTTCTGATTCAATCCGCCTAATTTCTTCCTGAATTTCTTTACCCACTTGCTGAAATTTCATTTCCAATATATCAACGATGACTTTCTGAAGTATCTCTTTTTTACCTTCCAATTTTCCTCGCTGTAATCCCTGCTGAATCCCCTCTTCTTTCCCTTTCTCATATCCTTTTCGTTCCACTAAAGATATAATGGAGACTTTTTTTATCCTCCTCTATTTAGTACATCTCATCAATTAATTGACTGTCCATTTCCTCCGGCAATTTCATAATCCATTCTATAAACTGAAACAGTGCCGCAATGGTTTCCCGCTCCATTCCCAGTTCATACAACCGAATAAGAGACTCTCTCTTCCAGCGATACCGATCCGTATAAGCTCCTTCTGTCTCCAGCGTGCGTAAATAGGCCAGGACACCCAGCAGATTTTTCGTCTTACTATCCCAGGAGGTAGTTCGCTCTACTATCGCAGAGCTCAGAACTCCAGGTCGCTGCAATTGTTGGATCAATAAATGAAATTTTCCGAACATTTTTTGCTCGATTCAAATTGAGTTTAATAAAAAATTGGGAATTTTTAAAATATTGTAATGTATTTCTTGTAAGTTTTTGTTAGGACTGATAAATCGTAATAGCTCTGGTTGCAGGGAGCAATTTTTTGAAAATTGCAGGGTCGAAAGATGCGCAAACTCTGGCTGGCGCGTTGACACACTTTATCATTTCCTGCGTAACTGCTGGAATAGAATGATTTTCCGGATAAAGAAGTGTAAGCATGATTTCTGATTTCAATGAATCATTTCAAAAAAATTCTTGCTTTTTCTCTCCACACCTAAAATGTAAATTTTTGTGTTGAAAATATAAGGGAACAATAATTCATCCATCCCATTAAACACGGTGTTTGATTTGATCTGGGAGTTTTGCATGAAAATATTTGTCATTTTATTCAGTACGATTTTACTTTTTACTCTGGGATGCCATAAATCTTCCACGGAACCGGATTTTGATCCGGAGCAGGAAGCTAAGCTAATTCCCTGGGATGTGATGAGCGGTAAATTGATTTACTCCCGCATTGAACAAAGCGACGAAACCTGGAGCTTTCTATTTTTAGTGGATGCACAGGCCCGCAAGGTGCGATTACTGCGCAAGACAAATACTGTGCAATTTAACAATCTCTCCATGCGTTACGATGGTGAAATCATTACCTTCACCGATTTTGATTCTTACCGTGGAAAATTGCAGTTGTTCAATATTCAGGGAAATGGGGAGAATATCGAGCAAATTTACACCACGGATGCGCATTCCGGTTATCCCGCCTGGTCTCCGGATGGGCATCTGGCTTTCTGGTACAATGGGCAAAGTCCCCATGTGATGGAAATTCGTGTGGATGGGAAGGTCTTTTTTAGCCACAAATATTGCGCACAAACCCGGCCCGCCTGGTCGCCTACGGATAATTACATGGTGCTGTCTCTGTACGATTCATCTTCTACCGGTTCCCTCTTCCGGGTAGCACTGTGGGACACCAGTTACACCCTGCTTTTGCGTACCCAGGGGCACGCCGATGATGAAATTTTTCTGAATCCCATCTATTCTCCCGATGGAACTAAAATCGCTTTTAACAAAGAAGGCAATCTTCTGGGAGAGAATTCCGAAATCTGGATTGTGGATGCCGATGGGAGTCATCCCACCCGGCTCACCAGCGGACATTATGACAACTATCCCGCCTGGTCTCCCGATGGCAAGTACATTGCCTTTAGCCGGGGACGCGGGATGGCGGCCCGAATTTTCCTCCTCCGGCTGGAAACCGGTGAGATTACCCAGATTACCCAGAACGGTGGGCAGTTCCCCTGCTGGATTCCCTGAACATTTTGGTCTTTTCTGGAATGTAATCTCTCCCTGGGACAATAAGGCTGACTTTGTAACCATATTCCTCCCTTTTTCCTCTGTTCTCTTTTCCGTAGCGTTTGTTGCGCTTATTACGGTTAAAGATTCTAACCGCAACGAAGGCAAAGAAATTTAATTTTGAATTTGATGATAGGAGGCGAGTTTTTTATACCAACACTCCGAGACTGTTTGTGTTGGATGTCCGGCCTTCTCGCGGCTGAAGCCGTGAATCACCTTCTTACGACTGCTCCGCTGGCATGGCTTTTCCTCCTCAACATCTTTTACCTTATTACAACTCTATACCCTAATATAACTTATTCCTCTATTCCCCTATCCCCCTATTCCCCTATTC
>JALXCH010000410.1 GCA_026991005.1 Calditrichia bacterium
TCCGCCACGAAATTGTTCAGGGGACCTTCCGGTTTCTTCCGATACAATTCCACACCCGCATGTCCCACAATCTTCCCCATCACCTGATTCAATTCCTGGCGGTAGGGAGCAATCAGCTCTTCCATGGCGGGTTGGGGACTGGTGGTCGAATCCACCAGAATATTCCGGCTGGCCACCTCATTTTCCAGTCGGTACGGAGCCTGCCGCTGCACCCCGGCGCATTGCCAGAAGGACAACAACGCCAGCACCACAAACCAACGGGCTCCTCGAAAAAACGTCTTATGCATAGCCTCTCCGAAATGAATTTTTTCTTTCCCGCATAAGTCTTTCTAAACGTTCTTCAGTTCTTTTTATGCAGGGGATTTCACAATATTGTACACGCCCACCTGCACGGTTTTCCCCTCCACCTCCACCGGAATCTGTACGTTCCGGTAAGTAAATCCTTCCTGAATTAACAACTCGAAGAATTTGCGCGCAATCTGGCGGTTGGGTTCACTTAAAAGAACATGTCCCCCGGGTTGTAGCAACCGCCGAAAGGCAGCGACAAGCGGAAGGAAAAACCGCTCTTCATAAGCCACATCCGAAGCCAGAATTACCGGGAACTGCCGGGGGAGTTCCGGGATGCGCCAATCCATCAGAACCGCTTCCGGTACTTCCTGCACGTTAACCAACCAGTTCAGTTCGCTAATGCGCAGGGCATCCTCCTGATAATCGCTCACCATCACATGGGCACCCAGCTGGCGAGCCACAATTCCCACCAATCCCACCCCGCAACCAATCTCCAGGCACTCCTGCCTCTGCACGGTTTCGGGATGCTGCACCAGGTATTGCGCCAGTGCTCGCGCCGCCGGCCAGATTTCCGCCCAGTAAGGCAAGCGTTCGTCCTTCAACTCAATATCATCGGGATGCTTGAGAATCAACTCATCCACCAGACGATCGATGTCCCCTACCGAATAAATGCGCAGGAGGTGAGAATCAATGGTAATCTGATGTTCCACCAGTTGATATTTTCGATGGAGGTACTGATACAGCGCATCAAAGCGAGCGGCTGTGGTCTCCGTGAATGGCAATTTTATTTCCATCGTTCACAATATTTACCGTTAAATCCGGGTTCTTGTGTAACAAACTGTCGATAAAATACTGCGGGTCGGATGTATATTGCAAATGTATTTTTTCGACGGTTTCCCGCTCCAGCGCTGTGTACATGGCAATGGCGTGCATCCGTTGAATGAGGCGGGCAAATTTGTATGCTTTATGGGAATAGAGGACGTACTTTTTCTCCAGCAATTGCAGTACGGTGTCCAGGGGTTGCGCCAGCAGGTCGTAGAAATTTTTCCGGGAAGCGCGCGGCCCAATACCGTGGCGGCACTCGGCCAGGAAAAGAATGTCCCCACCCGGTTTAACGGCATTTTTGGAAAGCTCCAGTGCCCGCTGGGCAATGTACAGCGACTCGTCGTTGGGGAAGCCACCGGAGGACACAACGAGTACATCTGCCGGTTGCACGGTCTGGCTCATTCGTTTATCCACTTCGCGAATCCCGGCAACGGTTACCGCCCGCAGCTCTCCATAGGCTGCCCACAAAATGCGATGCTGTTTTTCGATGGTGGCAACGAGGTAGGCGGGGCGATTACCCACCATCATCTCATACGCTTCGGCCATATCCACCGCTACGGGATTGAAACGGCGTCCGGGATCGGGATGCCAGGGATGGTAACCAAATGTCGCTTCATCCCGTAAGGCCATCGCGTGGTTCCGTTCTGTGGTTTCGAAAGCACACACCCCCGGTAAAAAATTTTTTATGGCATTGGAATACCCGGCAAAATAATGGTTTTTCATATCGGAAAAAACCAGAAAAGCCTCCGCTTTTTTAAGCAGCGGATTCACCAGCAGGCGGTTTTTAAAGGTAGGCGTTTCCCCGTAATCGTCAAAAGACCGGGCGCGACAATCGTGGATGATCAGGTCAAATTCGGGGACTCCCCGAGCCAGCAGGTACCGTCGCCAAACATCCAGAATCTGCTGATTGCCCGCCGTTTCGGGGTCGTGGGTGCCGGTACAAATGATTCCGGTGAGGGAAGCCACTTCCGTGAGGTGGGGCGACACCTCCCGCGCCAGAGTTTCCACATCCACATCCCGGGTGGCATCTTCCAGAAGTAGAACCACATGCCTGCCTCGCAGCGCTTCCTGCAACGGCGGTGCCTGCAGCGGTTGGGCAAGGGCCTGCCGCAGCACCTCTCCGTTATCTACCGGCTCGTTCTCGTCCTGCACTTCAATATAATGCTGCACATTCTTTTCGGGGATTTCTAATTCGACCACCGAACTACCGTATTTCAGCGAAAACTTCATTTCCTTTCCCACCTCTTTTTTAACACCTGCATCCCTTAGATGGTGTTTATCTAAAATGTTTGGTTGCTTTTAGCAGAGGGAAAAAGAGAAAATTTTCGGTTGGCTCCAGGGGACGAATTCCACCAACTTCAAAGGAAATTTCCTTTCCGATAAAGCGAAATCCAATGGAGATTAAACCGGCGAACTCCTCTTCCCACAAAGCAGAAAGATTGGTATATTCCAGCATTAACGCAAATTTCCGTGCCGGGCGATATTCCATTCCCACCATGGCAATCAAACTTCCCTCTTCCCCATCGGAATAAGCCGAGGGGGCCAGGTGGAATCGGAATTTTTTAATGTTAAAACTAAACACATTGCCCAGAAAATACACAGGCCCTTTCAATGTAACCGAACCAAATATAGCCGTTTGAAAGTGTGAGCCGCGATAGTAATTTTGTTTAATTCCCACTGAAAACGTTTCATAAAAACTGGTTGTTATGGGAAATAGAGTAAATGCTCCAATATGTGTTCGGGACGTGATCCCGTAAGAATAGTTGAGAAACAACAGTTCGTAATCGGTAAAATAAGAAGTATGGCGGGGCATGGTGTAGGCGGTGGGCATCAACAGCAGTTCGTGATCCCCCACCTGATAGTCCTGGGCACCCACCCATCCAGATGCCATTAGCAAGAAAATCAAAACGTAACGTTTCATATTTTCCCCTATAATTTTTTTGAACTGTTCCATCCGGGATTATTCGATTTTTTCATCGAATTTTGAATTTTGAATTTTGAATTTTAAATTTCAATTTTCTGAAAGATCATTATGTTCCAGGCAAAATGTCCTATTTTCAATCGACCACACACAATCTCCTTTTCCAATTTCATTCAAACCGACCACTCCACCAGTTCGAAATTTTCATCGGGCACTTCAATCTCAATCAAATTAATATGGGGAAAGACCTCCAGCGGTTGATTATTCAAACTGGCGCGAAACTGAAATCCCAGAATTTCGCCGGGTTTCACCTGCAATTTATCGAAGGGTACGGCAACCTCCAGCACTTGATTTAATTTGAAGGTAGGAGGAAGATTTTCCTTTTTCTGAAATTCACCTGTCGGTTCGTACTTTTCCAGCACTCCCCGCAGGGGAGACACCACCAGGGTAATGTGACGTGGTCGCTTGATGGCGATAATAAATTCCGTAAGCGGGTCGGGACGCTGTAGAAAATCCACCCGCAGATAAAGATGCCCGGCATCGAATCCCACGTAAATTTTGTCCAGCAACCGGGTCGTCTGGTGCATGGCAGTTTGCGGTGTTTTGCTCACATCGTACACCGCCGCCCCCACCCATTCGTAAAAATGGGTGGATTTACCATCCAGTACGGGATGCACAAAATTTTTAGGCCGGGTGGAAACAAAACGGTCGAAGTGCACCCGTTTAATGGTTTGATAAAGCACCGTGGGTACATCGCGACCCAGCAGTTGGTAAACCTCCATCAGATGCTGGCGGTAAAGCTGGTCGAATTCCAGATCGTTGGCCGAGGAATGCTCGTCGCCGTACCACCAGTTCCAATCCGATCCTTCGGCAATGTAAATTTTCTCCCAGGCCTGGCGCAGCACTTCCGGGGAATAAAGTCCCAGCTCCGCCTCCTTCTCCAGAAAATTGCGGGTTTCCGTGAGGATGTCCCAGGATTTGTTATCCTCTTCGGAACCAATCCAGATGTCGAAATTGCTATTGATCCAGGAACCGGGATGGATGTGAGTCAGACGGGGAGGATCTCCGGCACGTTGCAACACTTCCTGAAAGGTAGTGGTTTCGATGAAGGGATCTTCCGAAAGCGCCCCATAGAGTGCGCGTAAAAACGGTTTGCCGTCCTCGGGATAATATTCCCAGCAGTTCTCTCCATCCAGGATAATGGGTACCACAAAACGGTTTAGTGCCTCCTCTCCATAGCGATCCACCAGCATTTTACGAATGGCATGGATGCGCTGGATAAAATCGTTCACCGCCCGCTCCGTTGCCCATTTGCTGTACACAAAACCGATGGCATCGGAGAGGTAATGGTCGCGGAAGAAGACATGAATGCGCGCTTCCCCGGTGGTCAGCATGTAAGGTTGGTAAATTTTCAGATGGTTGAATTCCTGTTTCAGAGTGTGCGCCAGAATTCCTTCGTCCGTCGCTACCCAGCGAATGCCGTTGCGGGCAATGATTTTCAGGGCTTCCACGCTCACACTCCCTTCCGCGGGCCACATCCCCTGAGGCAGCCGTCCGAACAGGCTCTCGAAATAGCGCAGGCCGTTTACCACCTGCGCTTCGGCGTCCTCGGGATGAACAAAATGGTGCCGGGGAAGCTGCACTCCCGGTGCGGATTCCCGGGCGATGTAATTATCGCACAAAAGCGGTAAAATGGGATGGTAAAAAGGAGTGGTGC
>JALXCH010000411.1 GCA_026991005.1 Calditrichia bacterium
GAGGAGGTTTTTTATTGCAACTTTTTTAATTAGGCATCGGGAATTTCTGCAAATTCTGCATTACCTGAAAAAGCCGTTGATTCCCCGGAATATTTTTTTAAAATTTACTTATTAAATTTAAGGATAACCGAATGTTAAAGAAAACTCTGACCGTCGGTACATTTTTTGCCGATAATCGCAAAAAATTAAAACTTCAGTTGCTCAATTCCGAATCGGGTTTCGATCGGATCATTTCCAGTTCCGAACTGAATCGCCCGGGACTGGCACTGGCAGGATTTCTGGATTTGTTTACTTACGACCGCATTCAAATTCTGGGAAATACGGAAATTCGCTACCTGTTCAGTCTTTCGCTGGAAAAACGCCGGGAAAGTCTGGAAAAACTGTTTCAGTTCGAACTACCCTGTATCATTGTTACAGAAAATAATAAAGTACCGGATGAACTGCTTAAAATTGCCACCCGTTGCCAGATTTCCGTATTCCGCTCCCGATTTAAAACAACTGAGTTGATGCATTACCTTTCGGATTATTTGAATAATGAATTTGCACCCCGCACTACCGTCCATGGGACGTTGGTGGATGTGTATGGAATTGGGATTTTGTTTACCGGGCGCAGCGGGATTGGGAAAAGCGAAATTGCCCTGGATTTGATTGAACGTGGGCATCGGCTGGTGGCAGATGATGTAGTGATTATTACCAAAAAAGCCGAAGAAATTCTGATGGGGGAAGCACGAGAACTGGCAGAACATCACCTGGAAATACGCGGATTGGGATTGATTGATACCCGCGCCATTTTCGGGGTACGTGCCGTACGCGTCCATAAGCGGGTGGAAGTTGAAGTCCAGCTGGTGGACTTCGACCCCAACATGGATTATGAACGGGTGGGGCTGGATGAGAACACAACCACGATCTTGGGGGTAGAAATTCCTCTGGTGGTGCTTCCTATTAACCCCGGAAAAAACATCACCGTAATAGCCGAAACCATAGCACTGAACCAGTTACTCAAAATTTACGGACATCATACTGCAAAAGAGTTCAACAAACGCCTGCTGGAAAAGATGCGCGAGCAGGAACGGAAACATTTGCTAAAACTGAAGATGAGAGATTTCCTGGATAAAGATTTTGAGTAACTCCGGATATGGGGTCATATGTTGTAGTGTGCAGAAACCGCAATTTCATATTTAAACCGAAAGGGAAAATAGGATAGCAGATGATTGCCATTATTATTTGCCATAAATCCCTGGCCAGCGAGTTGATTCGAACCGCCCATGCGATTGTAAATTTTAGTGATGGACTTTACGCTTTGAGCAACGAAAACCGCACTTCAGAAGCTTTGCTGGAAGAGCTGGAGAAACTGGTACAGGAAAAAGCACCGGAGCGCAAAGGGGTACTGCTGGTGGATTTGCGAGGTGGGAATACCTGGTCTGTGGCGCGCCGCTTTACCCGGGATAATCCCGGATTTTTTGTCCTCTCCGGGGTAAACCTCCCCATGATTTTTTCCTTCCTCACCAAACGAAATCAGTATCGTCTGGAAGAGTTGGTGCAGGTGATGGAGCGGGATGCCCATCGCGGTGTGGTGCTGGAAAAATGAATTGGGATGATTCGGGAAATCACCAACCTCTCGGTTAACGTGTACCCGAGACACCTTATTCAATGTTTCGCCTGTTTGTCTAATCCTTCATCGGGAAGTGGCAGCCAGATAGACGCCGAAGAGAATGAGCAGCGCACCGAGGATGGAAAAGATGTCCGGGATTTCTCCCCAAAAAAGAGTTCCCCACACGCTGGAAAAAACAATGTTGGTAAAGGACATGTTGGTGGATTTGGCCGCTTTTTCCAGGTGTAAACTTCGGGTCAGGAAAACCTGGGCAATGAAGGTAAAAATTCCCAGCAGCGCCATCCACACCCATTCCATGCCCCGGGGGATCACCAAAGTGGGAAGAACAACGGGTAGAGAAAGGGGAATGGAAACGGCGGGCAGGTAAAGGATGATGGTAAAGGGATGCTCGCTCTGACGCAGTTTACGAACAAAATTGTAGGCCAGACCTGCACTGGCTGCACCAGCCAGACCGATTAAAGCAGGAATAAACTGAAAGGAAAATCCCGGTTTGGCGATGAAAATCACTCCCACAAAGGAAAGCAGCAGCGCCGTCCAGAGATGGCGGGAAATTTTCTCTTTTAAGATGAGGGGAGACCAGAGTGCTGTAAATAGGGGAGAAGTGTACTGAATAACCACAGAGTCGGCCAGGGGCATGGCGGTGATGGTGTAAAAAAAAGCCGATAGAGCCAGGAAACCAAAAAATCCGCGTAAAAAAAGAAATTTCTTCTGGTGCCCCCAGAACGGGAATATCCTTCCCTTCACGATCCAGAAGGAACTAAGGATGAAAAGTACCGCACTGCGCGCTACCACCAGTTCCTGAGATGGAATACGCCCTCCCAGCAATTTCACGGTGGCAGCCATCAGGCTAAAGAAAAATGCTGCCACAATCATGTACAACACGCCACGGCTCATTGTGCCTCCCCGGTTCGCATGCCCCAAATTACAAAATTTTTTGCTTCAGAAGAACGGATGGATTGTTTTTTTGACTTTTCTTAAAGAGATAAATAAGACTATCCGGATTGTGGTGGTTCGGATGGGTTGGGAGAATTTGCAGCTTCTGTAATTATTTGGCAGGATTTCGCCACGGAGATATGATTCTCAAAGATAAAGTGCTTTGTTGTTGAAGGATGATGTTTCCTTACTAAGGGAAAAAATAAATATTCTACTCCCTGGAGATGTGTTCATTTCCCGGAGATTATTGGAATATCCTGTTCCGTTAGTTATATTAAAAAGTGGATAAAGAGGGTCCGTATGAAACAGGTGCGTTTTATTTACTTTTTTTATCTTATATTGATTATTTTAATTGTGTGGCTGGGTTTACAATTATCCGGAATTTATTCTTTAAAACAAAATAGACAGGTTCCGGAAGTTACGGAATTTTTTGATGATACACTCACTTTTGTTTTACCTGATTTTCCAGGTTCGGCTAATAATTTTAAAGCTTTATGGGACGTAGATTGGTTCCTTTGTCGACAGCTCTACCGAGGGTTAACCAAAATTAACTATGATTTGTCCGTTTCTCCCGATTTAGCAGAATATTGGGAAATATCGGACGATTTTCAGGAGTACACCTTCCACTTACGGGATGATATTGTTTTTCAGGATGGAACTCCCATTACAGCAGAAGATGTTGTATTCAGCATGTACTATTTCTTCAAAAATTATAAACAAGTTTACGCTGTGCACTATTTTAATGCCATTCAAGGGTTGGAAGAGTTCCTCCAGGGAAAAAGTTCCCGCATTTCGGGAATTGAGAAGGTTTCGGATAAAGTGGTGCGCATTCGTTTAAATTATCCGTATGTGCCGTTTCTGAAAACGCTGAGTATGCCCTATATGAGTGTATTGCCAGCACGGCTCTTAAAAGCGCAAGGTGAACGTTTCTTTGAACATCCTGTGGGAAGTGGACCGTACGAATTGGTTTCTATGGACGAACATACCATTTTATTAAAAGCTTCTCAGAAAGTTCGGATTTATTCACCCGGCGTAAAATTTTTTAAATTCTTCAATTATCTGGATACCACCTTCGAAGATAATTTCTGGAGCCAAAAATGGGATATTTGCACCGTTTATACCGATACATTTGTAACCCATCCCCATCACGTTAAATATTATAAAAATATCTCATTCGGTTCGGTTTTTATAGGGTTTAATTGCGAGAAATTCCCCACCAGCGATAAATGGTTCCGTAAAATGATATTCCATTCTGTGATGCTGGATTCCATAATGCAACTATTGCAAGGAACGATTATACCTGCTTCGTTTATTACTCCACTATATTTACCCAGCCATCGCGGAACTTCCTATTTACTTAATACCGATCTGGAAAAAGCGCGGGACATTTTAAAGACTAAATTACCAGAGTGGGGTAATCTGGATTCCCTGAAAGTAGTGGTTCTGCTGGACACGGTAGGATTCGATAAGGCTTTTAATACAACCTTCCAGCTTCTGCAGGATTCTTTGCATATACCGGTGGAATTTGTTTACAAAGATGTGATTTACGATACCTGTATTAGTTGCCTTGCCAATCAGTTCAATCTTTTTTTCTTCAATTGGGAAATGGATGTGGGAGATCCGGACTTTTTTCTGGGATTATTGTTTTATTCGGGCTCTCCTTTAAATGTATTCCATTACCATAATCCTGTGGTTGATTCATTAATTTTAATATCACGAGTTCTTGAAACAGAACCGGAACGATTGAAAGTATATGCGCAAATAGAAAAAGTTGTTTATGAAGATGCCCCAGTGCGGCCGTTATTTAATTCTTTAAGTTATATTTTCTACAAAGATTATATCCAGAGTGCCTACACCAGTCGCTACGGATTTTCTCATTTGAATCTGGAAAATATTTCTGTGGATAAAAAGCTTTATTTAGCCCATTGCTGGAAGAGAACATGCAGCGTGAAACAATAAACACTTTTTTTGAACGAATTTATCGGGAAGTCACCAAGAAGAACGAAGCCAATCTCTCGCAATATGCCACGCGCAGCTATCAGGCGGTACGGCGGTTCCCCGAACCGGAAGGGCCCCGCAGCCCCTTTGCTCTGGATCGCGACCGCATCCTTTACAGTGGTGCTTTCCGCCGATATTCCGGTAAAACCCAGGTCATTTATTTTGCCTCTCAACTGGACGAAATGCTCTCTTCCCGCAGTA
>JALXCH010000412.1 GCA_026991005.1 Calditrichia bacterium
TGGATGATCTACCTATTTGCCATCCTTTACATGCTTCTGGCGGTGGCAATGGCGTACTATCCCGGATTGATGGGATTGTTTCTCTTCATCATTGCCCTGGTAACCACACTGTTTTTAATCTGGCGGCTGGGATATGTGGAAACGCGATTTTCCTATTTGCACACCATCTTCCAGAAGGAAATGGTGGAACAGATGCGGCGGCGGGCACCGTTTCATTTTAATCGGGTGTGGCATCGGGTGCTCATTTTACTCTCCGATCTGGTGATGATTAATCTGGCACTTTACGTCACCTACTGGTTTAAATTTCATTCGGGAATCATTGCAGTTACAGAGGTGCGTCCTTTAAGCGATTACTTCTCCACACCGGTTTTTTTACTGCTCACTCTGGGCTGGGTACTGCTTTTCTGGCTCAACAATCTGTACCAGATGCCCTGGGACGTTTCCCGCTACGACAAAGTCCTGCGAGTCTCCAAAGTAATTACCTTTGGTATCCTGCTGCTGGGAATCTTTACGTTTGATGCTCAGCATCCGTTAAGCCGAAACCAGTTTTATTCCCTGTTAGGTTACTGGGTATTCATGGTCTTTTTCGTGAATGCTGGACGTTTGCTTATTATCGAAATTGAAAAACGATTCCGTTTATTTGAATATGCTCCTAAAAATACCCTCCTTATCGGTTGTAATGAAATTAGTGAACAGATTTTGCAGGATATTCGCGTTAATCCCCATTTAATTTTTGATGTGAAAGGCGTGGTAACACGGGAGGGGAATGAAGAGAAGTGCGGGGATTTACCCGTGTTGGGAAGTTATTCGGATTTACCAGCGCTCATTCATCAACACAAAATAGAAGAAGTGATTGTGGCTTTACCGGAAGAATTATCCGAGGATTTCATCCGCATTGTGGGGTTGTGTGAACCGCAGCAGGTCATCATCAAGGTACCACCGGGACATCACGATATTCTGGCGACCCGGGATGCCAGTCTGGTAGGGCATGCCTACCTGCGCGTCTTCCCGGAAAATATGTTGCTGTGGCAATGGCTGGTGAAGCGGCTAATGGATATTGTGCTGGCCAGTATCATGATTGTTCTCACACTGCCTCTCTGGCTATTCACCGCCATTTATGTTTCCCTGAAATTCCGAAAAAGCATTCTGGTGCGGGTTCCGGTGGTGGGACGCAACGGAATTCCCTTCCAGATGTACCTGTTTCGCATCACCAAACAGGATTATGATTACCGGAAAAATCCCATTTATCTGGGAATTACTCTGGAATATCCACTGAAGGATCCCATCCTCAATTTTTTGTATCGCTACCGTCTGTACAAACTGCCTCAGTTGTTGAATGTGTTGTTGGGCGATATGAGTCTGGTGGGGCCCCGGCCCGAACCTCCGGAATGGTACACGGAATATGGAGATGCCCTGCGTTTGGTGCACCGGCGGGTGTTTGTTCGTCCGGGATTTACCGGACTGGCGCAGGTGAAGTATCGCTATGAACTTTCCCTGCGCGTTTTGCAGCATCGAATTCGATACGATATTTTTTACATCGATCATCTGTCTCTGCGGGTGGATATTCGCATCCTTTTGCGTTCCCTGCTCATGATTTTTCAGAGACCGGGCAGCGAAAGAAACTGGGCGGAAAAAGATCAGGGACAATTCAGGAAATAGTGGCATGGAAGAGAAATTGACCCAAACAACGGAATCCCGAAATTTCCAGCGTCCCACAATTTCTGTGGTGATTGTGAATTACAACGTCCGGGATTATCTGGCGCAGGCGCTGCTGTCCTTACAAAAAGCGCTGGCAGGGATTCCTCACGAAATCTTTGTAGTAGATAATGCCTCTGTGGATGGCAGTGTGGCGTATATTCGGAAGCATTTCCCGGAGGTGAAATTAATCGTAAATAAAGAAAACGTGGGATTTGCCCGTGCCAACAATCAGGCACTGCGGTTGGTGCAGGGGGAGTTTGTGGTAATTATTAATCCCGACACTGTGGTGCAGGAAGACACCTTCACCACCTTGCTGGAATTCTTCCGCAGCCATCCCGATGCCAGTGCTGCCACCTGTAAAATCATCAATCCCGATGGCAGCTTTTCGGTGGATTGCCGTCACAGCATTCCCACACCTTCCATTGCCTTCTGGAAGGTTACCGGTTTGAGCCGTTTATTCCCCAAAAGCCGTATTTTTGGGCAGTACAATTTAACGTATCTGGATCCCAACGAAATTTACACCGTCCCCGGCATTTCCGGCTCTTTTATGATGATTCGCAAAGAAGTTCTTGATAAAGTCGGTTTGTTCGACGAACGTTTCTTTATGTACTGCGAGGACATCGATCTGTGCCATCGCATCAACGAAAACGGCTTTAAAATTTATTATGTGCCCACCACACAGATTATTCATTACAAAGGGGAGAGCACTAAAAAAGATAATCTGGATTACGTCATTACCTTCAACAAAGCGCTGTACCAGTTTTTCCAGAAATACTACGCTGCCCGCTCCATTTTCCTTTTCCGCTGGCTCATTACCCTGGGTATTTTTTTGCGGGGAATAGTGATTTACCTGCGAAATTTTCTGAAAAATCATTTTCCCCTCCTTTTGGATATTTCCTTACTAAACATCATGATTCTGGTGGCATTTATCGTGCGCTTCCAGCTTAAGCGAGGGTTTCGTTGGGAGGATTTTTTTCACTGGTACGGGGTGGTAAATCTCATTGCCACCGTGCTTTTTCTGGGAATTTCCTTTTATCTGGATATTTACCCGCATCATCGGTTCTCCATGCAGAGTATTCTGAAAGCAAACATCATTACCTTTGTGCTGCTGGGATTTTTAACCTTTTTTCTCAAACAATTCGCCTTTTCGCGCATGGTGGTGCTGTTTGCCTTTGTGCTGAGCCCCATTTCCATGTTATTGTGGCGAGCGGCATTGCGGCGTTATTATCGGGGAGACAAAGCGGCGCTGGGTAAAGATTTGTTTAGCAAACCGACCGTAATTGTGGGCAATGGGGAGGATGTGAAGTTGGTGTATCGAAAACTCCGCGCTCGTATGGACATCGATTACGAGATTGTGGGTTGGGTCTCGCAGGATGAATTTGCACCCGATTCCCTGAACGGAGAACTTCAGCATCTGGGGACGCTCTCCCAGCTGGATCGAATTATCCGCTTCTACCGCATTCGCCAGGTGGTGTTTTCTGCCCATTCCGTGAGCTACGAGCAGATTCTCAAAACCATGTCCGATGTGCGAAATCCCCTGGTGGAGTTCAAAATGGTACCTTCGAATCTGGAAGTGATTATCGGGAAATCGCATATCGAGCGTCTGGATGACTACCCTTTGCTGGATATTGATTATTCTCTGGGGAAACCGTTCAATCGGTTGGTGAAGCGCCTCATGGATGTTGCTGTGGCGCTGGTGGGATTGATTCTTTTTTTACCATATGCGCTGGTTTGTAGAATCTTTTGTTCCCAACACCTGGAGATAGTTGAATATCAAACTCGCCGTGGAGGAAAAATTCGCTTTCGCCAATTTCGGAATCTGGGGGAGAATAATCCAGCGAACCTCTGGTTCAAATTATGGGCAGTGCTTTCCGGGAAACTCTCTCTGGTGGGTTTTCCGCTGGAAAAAGGAGAGCTTTCGCGTTTTCAGGAACATTATTGGTACAAACCCGGGCTTACGGGATTGGTACAATTGAATCGGGACAAAATTTACCAGCCCGATGATGCAGAAAAGTACCATCTTTTTTACATGAAAAATCAATCCTTGCTGCTGGATCTGGAAATTCTATTTAAATCATTCTTTCAGCGCCGCAAACGAAATACGAAAATTTAAATTTTGTTAAACCCGCTAATTATTTTTCCGCTCTTTGCTTGAAATTCTCCACAGAAAAGATGAATAGCCATGTTTTTTTGAGTTCTATTCCATCCCACAGTTATCCTTCGGATATCGGGAATGTTGTTGTGCATAAAATAAAGCCCGTTGCTCTCTTCGCACCTCCATTGCGTTCTTCGCGGTTAAATATAATTAACCGCAGAGTTCGCTCCAAAGGATGCTGACCGAAACAGGTTCTGTCCAAAGAATCATGCGGATGAGCGCATGGGAAGGATGCTGGGAATAAAACGTTAATTGATTTGAACCTGCAAAAATGAATTTTTTAACCACAGGAGACAATATTACCACAGAAGACGCAGAAGACACGGAAAGGAATGATAAATTAAAAATGAAAAATGTCCGCAGGATGCTGTGCATAAAATGAAAAATTGTGTGCAATGGAAATATAAGATGAATATTTATTGAGGGATTTTCAGGATAATTAAATGAGATCTCTGGATTAGAGAAATAACTTCTTCTGGCAGGGTACAAGGCCACGGAGTGGCCGACAGATATTAGCCCATGGCCTTCCAGCCATGGGTAAGGGAAATCTCACCCAACCCATTTTAGTCCCGGAGGGACGACAGAAAGAATTTTGAATTGTGAATTGCAACCACAGAAAAAACTGAAACCACAGAGAACACAGAATTCACAGAATTGAATGAAGATTAAAAAAAGAAAAATGAAAAATGAAATTTTTTAAAAAGAGAGTGCGAAGCACTCACACAAGAATAGCCCAGGGCGAAGCCCTGGGAATAGAGAACATCCCAAAAATTGAGCCCTGAAAGGGCGATACTGATGGAATTATTAATTTTGAATTAATTTTGGTAACCACAGAGAACACAGAATACACAGAATTCACAGAAAATTTTAACAAAAGAACACAAAAGGCA
>JALXCH010000413.1 GCA_026991005.1 Calditrichia bacterium
GTTTTATATATATATATTATTTTATCTTTAATACAAATAATCAAGCTTAAAAAAGGCGTTACAAAATGCGCAAGTTACGTATTACACAAAAAGCATTATTAAAAGAGATTACGCAATTCTATTTGGAATCCAATGATTTCAATGGTATTCCCATATCACAACTTGCGGATAAATTTAATGTTCCACCCAATAAGCTCATTTATAAACTAATTACTCTTATTAGGAAAGAACTTATTAGTGTTGTATTTGGAGACATTCATCCTAATCCACATATTAGAGCATTTCCTGACGAATCTATTGAAAAGCAAATTGAAAAGCTTTACACACCGAAAATAAATCGTGCTTGTGTTTATCCTTTGTCAAAGCAACTTGAAAAGGTGGTGGATAGAAAACTTTATGTTGGGAAACCTTATACTCTAAGTTTGGCTCTGGGAACACCACAACTGGAATTTAGAGCATTTGATATTTCAGTTTTAGAATATTACCGAAATGATCCGCGCTATTATTACGATAATGATGAAATTCGAGGCTCAATCAGTGTTCGTTCTGAATATTATGAAACTGATAAAATGGTTGATAGTGATCAAGTTCTTCTTGAAACATTTGGATTTTGTTATGATGATGAACTGAATCGAGCTGTAGCTGTTTTTATTAGATATTTATCTGATCTCAGTCCAGAACATCAACAAATGTGGAAAGCAAAAGAATTAAAAGGTACATATCGTCTCCATCCTGAATATTACCGCAACTTCATTCTTGGAGAATGGAGCGAAGGAATTTCTATTTTTGAGGCATTTTTAGAAGAAATGAGGCTCATTAATAAAATGGCTAAGGCAATGGGACGTCCAGAATTCTTTAGGCAAATTTTTAAAGAAGGAGAAAAGCCTAGAGAGTTTAGTTTTCTAGTGCGACCAACATTGAAAGAGTTCAACGATTTTGTTCTCCTATTAGATAAAATGATTTCTGATAATATAAATTTGGATTTCTTTAAAAAAGAAGTACCTTATGAAATGCTTGAGCAAACCAGGGATGGTAAAGTTATAGCGAGGCCAAAAGGCACTTTATCAATTTTAGAAGATTGGATTCATAAGAAATATCGAACAGATAATTGGAAGCCGATTGATGAAATGCTTAAAATTTTCAGGGAAATTAGGAAGAAACGTCAAAAGCCTGCACACGCTGTGAATGAAAATATTTTTAACCAAAAATATTTAAACGAACAAAGAAAGCTTATTATACGTGCTTATGAAGCAATCAGCACATTAAGGATAATGCTGGGCAATCATCCTCGTACAAAAGATATTATAATAAACGAAAGCATACGTGATGGTAAAATCTGGGATTATTAAATATTTTTACATCTAACAAGTACTTTTTGTTAAACCTTTTTGGTAAATTTCGCGAATCAAATTATTATTTTCTTTGGTTTAGGAAAGTTTATATATGCTTCCCGAGCAAAATATACCGGATTTTAGTACACAACCTATGAAATAAAATTTTTAAATTCCAATCCCAAAGCTATGGAAAGATTGACAGTTAGAAGCAAAATGATCCAACCTTCTGGCAATAATAAAGGTGTTAGATTCAATTTATACAAGGCTGTGTAAAAATGCAGTGTCAATGGAATATTTATTCATTGTCATTCAAAGTAAAATATAGCCCCGAACTTCCAGCTCGGGGATATTAAGGCCCAAACTACAAATTGGGCTTTAGCCCAATTTTAGGCTAAAGCCTGATTATAGTAGAAGGGATTCAGTGATCCACGAGCTAAAGCTCGTGGCTATGACAACACAAAAGGATGCAGCATTCTGAAAATATTATTTTGAAATACAAAAATACAAAAAAATATATGCATTGATATATTAATACAGGAATTATAGGGTCCGTAGAGAAATACTTAATTTAGTAAATAATACAAAACTTTCTCCCACAGGATCGGTATCCGAGTATATCTTTAGTTTTAAACAAATACTATGAGTGGCAATATGCATGATATTGTTAAAATATAATTTTGATTTTCGTTTTTACACAGCCTCTATACCTCAAAGGTCACACTTTGATGAACCTTCCTCTTCTTGTTTTAAACTCACTCATGTCTTATTACCAATAACTTTACCGAAAAATGTATTGCAATTTTACTGCACAATTGCTAATTGGAAAAAAGCTATCTCAATTAAACGTGCAGGTTGCATCTGGTAATTGTTAGAATTTTGGGGATCGTAGTAGTTCATAGAGTAGTAGTTCATAGAAGAGAAATATAATCTTTCTTGAAAAAATGAATACACACTCCAAAAATGCGGGTTAAATCTCGCACCTATTCTTCCAAAGTACAATTTATTTTTCTTTTTTATTCTTCGAAATTGCTCAATAACTTACCTCTACAAGATTGAAGATAAGCGGACAGGAGGCAAGCATGGCTATCACGGAATTATCCCCACAGCAATTACGTAAAAATATAAATCTCCGAACGTTACCTTTTGAGACCACCAACGATATTGAACCACTGGATGAAGTGATTGGGCAGGAACGAGCCATCCGGGCGCTGGAACTGGCGCTGGAGATGGATCATTCCGGTTACAATGTTTTTGTGACCGGGGTGTCTGGTACGGGAAAAACCACCATTATTCACGATATTCTAAAAAAAATTGCCCGGTCTAAACCGGTTCCCAGCGATTGGGTATATGTGTACAATTTCAGTGATCCCGATTCACCTATGGCTCTGGAGCTCCCTGCCGGGCAGGGTAAGATTTTCCGCGGAGAAATGGATGAGCTTATCCGCACCCTGAAAAAGGAAATTCCCGAGACTTTCGACAGCGATGAGTACGAAAATGAAAAGATGACCATTATCAATCGCAATAACGAGGCAAAACGGCAAATTCTTTCGCGTCTGGAAGAAGAAGCACGCCAGAATGGAGTTCAGATTCAGAGTACACCGGCAGGATTTCAGACCGTTGTGTTAAAAGATAACAAACCCATCAGTCCCGAAGAGTTCGAGAAGTTAAATGAAGAAGAGAAAGCGGAAATTTCGCGCCGATTGGAATATATGCAGGAAAAAATTAATCTGGCTGTGCGCGATCTGGTGCGGGTGGATAAACGAATCCAGCAGGAAATCCGCCGTTTGAACGAGCGAATTGCCACCTTCATCGTGGAACGCTACATTAATGAGTTGAAAAGCGATTACGCCGCATTCCCGGCTATTCAGAAATATCTCGACCAGGTCAGTCACGATATTATTTCGAACATCAATGAGTTTTTAACTCAGACCCGGGAGGAAACCACTAATAAACCGACTCACCATCCCGCTGCACCCTCCCATTTTAAGCGGTACAAAGTAAATGTCCTGGTGGATAATAGCGAGACCGAAGGAGCCCCGGTAATTTACGAAGCCAATCCCACCTATAATAATCTCTTCGGGCGCATCGAAAAGCAGATGGTGATGGGAGCACAGGTCACTGACTTTACCATGATTAAAAGTGGCAGTTTGCTGCGTGCCAATGGCGGATATCTGGTCACCGAAGCTTTTCATGTACTTAAAAATCCCTTTGTGTACGATGCTCTGAAACGGGCAATTAAGACCCAGGAAATTTGTATCGAAGATGTGTCGGAGTTGTACGGTTTTCTCTCATCCGCAGGTTTGCGCCCTAAAGCCATTCCTTTAAATGTCAAGGTCATTCTCATTGGATGGAATCAGATTTACTATCTCCTTCAGGCGTACGATCAGGATTTTTCCAAGATATTTAAGATTCGAGCGGATTTCGATTACGAAACGGACAGCACCCGGGATTCTCTAATAAAATACGCCCGTTTCATTCGTCGGGTGTGTGACGAAGAGGGGTTGTTGCCTTTCCACCGCAGTGCTGTCCGCGAAGTGTTGTATTATGGGCATCGATTGGTGGAAGATCAGCAGAAAATCAGCATTCGTTTCGGCTCGATTATGGGCATTTTGCGGGAAGCTTCCCACTTCGCTGGCAAAGAGGGCGAAGCGGTGGTGCGCGACCAGCATGTGCAAAAAGCGATTCGGGAATACGAGTTCCGCCATAGTCTGGTTCAGGAGAAAATTCAGGAAATGTTTCGGCGGGATGTTTTTCGCATTGATACTATCGGAGAGAAAGTAGGGCAGATTAACGGACTTTCGGTCTATTCCCTGGGAGATTTCGTATTTGGCCGCCCCAATCGCATTACGGCAAAAACCTACATTGGCAACGAGAATGTGGTCAACATCGAACGCAAAGCCCGCTTGAGTGGAAAGATTCACGATAAGGGTTTACTGATTCTTACGGGATTTTTCAATTCCAAATTTGGCTCCCACATACCGCTGGGATTTTCTGCCAGCCTTACTTTCGAACAGAGTTATTCGTTAATTGATGGTGATTCCGCTTCCTCCACCGAGCTGTACGCCCTTATTTCCAGTCTGGCCAATGTACCGTTGAAGCAGGGGATTGCTGTGACCGGTTCCGTGAATCAGAATGGAGAAGTGCAGGCGATTGGCGGAGTTAACCAGAAAATAGAAGGTTTTTTCGCGGTGTGCCGGGAAAAAGGGCTCACCGGTGAGCAGGGCGTGTTGATTCCTCGCAGCAATATCGATAATCTGATGCTCAAAGAGGAGGTGATTCAAGCGGTACGGGAAGGGAAGTTCCACATCTGGGCGGTGGATACCATTGAAGACGGGTTGAAAGTGCTTACCGGTCTGGAAGCCGGGGAGCGCCTGCGCAATGGCAGATTCCCCCGGGACAGTAT
>JALXCH010000414.1 GCA_026991005.1 Calditrichia bacterium
AAGCCAGTTCATTTTTAGGATTGAAATAATCTTCTTCCATCAACTCCTTAAATTCCGGGGTATCGATGAAGCGCATCAGGTTTTCCAGCAAGCGGAGGCAAAAGTGGTTGGTGACCGCCGTAAATCCACTGGTTAAAATGGCAAAATGGTGAATGTTTTTCGGGGTGCGTACCAGATGATACACGTACGGGAGATACCCCAGCATAATATCGTCGTGATGGGGACCGGTGTGCAGGAACACCTCCCCTTCTACCGGCGCCAGCCCGCGTTGAATTTTCCGGTGCAGATCTTTTTCCACCTGTTCCAGAAGCTCCGGTACCGGTTTGTCGTAGCGTTCCAGCGCCAGCTGAATTTTGGGATCTTTTCGCAACTCGCTCTCATCCAGGTTCCGTACTCGTTTTCCATGGGCGTGGGCAAAATCCACAACCAATTTCTCCATTTCCGGCAAAGTGAGCTTTTTCTTACGTTTCAGGTCTTCGCACTGACGCGCTTCCAGCAGTTTAGCTGCGCCCCGCGTAATAAAAAACCGCGATGCTTTCAGATCCTGCAAAATAGTTGCCGGATAGAGGATGCTCTTCTCCTGCTGAATGGCATCAGCCACCACCCGGGCTTTGGCTTCGCCCGCTGCGATGATGATGGCGGTAGCGGTCGGATTGTACACAATAGTACTGAGACCAATGGTGATGACGTGCCGATTGCGCGCGACTTCAATACCTCCAAGGTCGGTTGCCGCGGCGGCCTGGGTCTCGTAATTGGTGGGAGTTAACCGGGTAGTGGAATAAAGATCGGAGCCCTGGACGTTGAAAGCAATGTGCCCATCGGGACCAATTCCCCCCAAGAAAAATCCAATGCCGCCCATCTCCCGAATCTGCGTTTCGTATTGGTTGCAGAACTCATCCACGGCCTGAATCACTTTCTTCTGCAGTCGCTCCTGCCGGGTTTTGGGCTGGCGAAAACGCAAATTCAAATCCACTTTGTAATCCGGAAAAACATCGCGCATGGTTTTTCCTTCGGGAATGCCTACCCGGGACGGATCGATGAGCAAGGCATTTTCTTTGGGAATACCAAATCCTTTTAAATAAAATCGATTGACGTAATAATAAAAACTGTTATGCTGTTGGGGTTCAATGGGGTAAAATTCGTCAATTTGTACGAAGGTAAGATTTTCCATGGCAGGAGGTTGTTCCTGCTCAATTCCCCACCGGGCCAGCTCCTTGCGCACGGAACTTTTCTTCCAGTTGGTTAAATAGTACATAACCCATTTGATAAAATATTCCGGTGTTTTGCCGGTAGGAAGGGAAACCACGCCATCAGGATTCTTCAACACCCATTCCAGAAACCGCAGTGCGGTAAGTTTACCTAACAGCGGGAAATTTTCCACCACAATCACCCCCACCTTTTCGGTGGGCGGATACATCAGGTCGTACGGAGAACTTTTCAAGGCGACCTGCTCCACTAACGAACTGGAATCGTAGTTCCTTAATTTTTCCCCGATGATGCCGTTGCTCATGATATTCCCATTTCTTTTTTATGTTCTTAAAATTGGGATAAATGTAGCAAATTGAAAGAAAAGTTGCAATTTAAAATCGAAGGAATTCTGAGGGGATTTTTACAACCGCAAAAGAACTGGAAGCCTAAAGTTTTTTAAACCGCAGAGGCCACTGAAGACACAGAAAGCACTGAAAGAGATTTGGGCATAGGGCATAAGGTAGAGAGCATAGAGCATAGGGCATAGAGCATAGGGCATAAGGACATAGGGACGTAAAGGATGGGGTATATAAGATGTACAGGGTATATAGGGTATATAGGGTATATAGGGTATATAAGGTGAATAGGGTAGACGTACAAAGCACTTTTGTTTTTGATGAAAAATAAAAAATGTATTTTATTCGTGCATATTCGTGAAATTCGTGGTTAATATACCAAATTTGTGCTTTGGAATTTGAAATATCGTTGCGAGCGCTTTCGCAGAATCCTACCCGAAACGGGCTCTGTCCCAAGGGGATCCCTGTGGGATGAGTGGAAGAGTGGAGCGGACGCTGCGATTTTTAACTATTTGGAATTTGTTATTTGTTGTTTGAAATTTGAAATACCATTGTGCTTGCTCCAGGCAATGCAATTTTTTTGAATTACCTGCTTACTCCACTTTTCCGGTTAATTCCCAAACCGTCAAGATCGCACTAAACTTATTCTGGCTTTCTTAAAAACAGGGTGGCCAGAATAGCGGTGACACCCGCCACCACAAAGGTCATAATCCGTGCCGTAATCACCTGTTCCATGCCACTGCTAATCCAGATAATGGTAAACAGCATACCCACCACAATGGTTGCCAGCACCGCTCGTCCATGGTACCGTTTCCAGAAAAGGGTAAAAAGGATGACAATAGAGAACGTCCCACCAATACCTGCCCAGACGTATCCCACCAGGGTGTAAATCAGATTGGAGGGGGAAAGGTAGGCCACAATGAGAGCCACCACCGCCAGAGCCGCGGTTACCACACGGGAACGCACCAGAGCCCGGTGTTCATCCTCACCGGAATTTTTAAGCAAATTTTCGGAGAGCTCGGTGGAGGAAAGGATAAGCAGAGAATCGGCGGTAGAAATCATGGCGGCAATGGCACCGGTGATGAGCACGGCGGCAATGGCTGGTGGAAACAATTCCAGCATCACCCGGGGCATCACGTATTCGGGATCTTTCAATCCCTGCGGGCCAAACAGAGCCAGACCAATCCAGCCGATAGAAAGCGCCCCGATGTAGGCAATAATCGTCCAGAGAATGCCAATGTTGCGCCCAAACCGCGCCTGGCGGGCATCCTTAATAGCCATAAAGCGCATACTGAGCTGGGGCTGCCCGCCCAGATACCCAAAGAACCAGGAAATACCTCCCATAATAGTTACTCCCAGAGCAAATCCGCTGGTTGCCCCGGTTAACGATGCGTAATTGTGGCCCGCCATCTGGAGCGCTTCGGGAATGGAATGGGCGAACACATCCGGACGATGCGACAGGGCAAAAATGCCCACCACAGGACCTAAAATCAATGTGGTAATCATCACCAAAGCCTGAACCACATCGGTGTAAACCACACTGCGGAATCCCCCGTAAATGGTGTAGGGAACAATAACCGCCGCGGTAATCAGCATTCCAATTTGAGGATTCAGACCGAACATGGTGTAAAGGGTTTTTCCGCCTCCCAGAAATTGTGCCCCCACATAAAAGAAGAAAAAGAATACAATGGTTAAACTCCCCAGTGTGCGAATCCACTTTTCCGTTTCGCTATGTTTCCGGGCAATGTATTCCGTAAACGTTTTTACATTGTATCGTTCTGCTTCTGCTCGCAAACGCCAGGCAATGGCCGCCCAGGCAGTAATAATTCCGGCCACACATCCCACGGCTGTCCAGATTCCCATCAGTCCCGAGGCGTAGGCAAATCCCGGCAGCCCCAACAATGCCCAGGAAGATTCCCCCGTGGCACGTTCCGAAAGTGCCGCCGCCCAACCTGGTAAACTGCGTCCCGCAATGGCATAATCCGCATCGGTTTTCACTTTCCGTCCCTGATACAATCCCCAGAGAATCAACAACGTTAAATAACCAAACATCACCAGCAGAATCTGGGTCTGATATTCCATGGTTCATTGCCTCCTCACTTTAATCCTTTCATCCAGCACCAATTCCTGGCCATTTCATCCAAAACGACACATTAAAATAAACCGAATAGCTAGAAAGATGCAAGAGGAATGATTTGACGAGTTAGATAAGTGGCTAATAATCGATTTTGAAATATACTTCCGTATCTCATAAAAAAACACTTTGCAACACCCCATTAGCCTCATTTCGCATGAAAAAATTAATTTAAAATTCATAATTCCCGGTTTAACCAGCCCTGCTAATTCCCTTTAAAAAACGGATTTTTCAATAAATTCCAATTTCCGGAAAGTTTCTGCTTTTTTACTTTTGGCATGTTTTTCCGGGAAAGATGTGGTTAATTTTTATTCTGGAAAAAGAGAACGGATGCAGCTTCATGTTACAGGTTCGTAATCTAACATTTGCAATCGGCGAGCGGGTTTTACTTAAAGGAATTAACTGGAACGTTTCCCCGGGAGCACGAATTGCCCTCATCGGTGCTAATGGGGCGGGTAAAACAACCTTGCTTAAACTAATGGCCAGGGAATTACCGCTGCAAAAGGGGGAAATTCTGCAACCCTCCCGGTACAAGATTGGCTACCTGCCGCAGGAAGAAATGGAGTTGGAGAGCGGAACTGTGCTGGATAACGCTTTGCGGGGGCATCAGGAGATTATGCAACTGGAGCAGGAAATCGCTAGTTTACAACATAAAATTGCCACACAGGATGAACCGGAGAAACAATTGTTAACACAACTGGGCGATTTGCAGAACCGCTACGACCTTTCCGGAGGGTACCGTCTGGAAGCCGAAGCGAAAAAGATTCTGGTGGGACTGGGATTCTCCAATTCGGATTTCACGCGGCTCCTCACGGAACTCAGCGGTGGCTGGCAGATGCGGGTATATCTGGCGCGCCTGTTACTGCAGAAACCCGACTTGCTGCTTCTGGACGAACCTACCAATCATTTAGACCTGCAGGCGCTGGAATGGCTGGAGGATTATCTAAAAAATTTCCCGGGTAGCTTAATCATTGTTTCTCACGACCGTTATTTTATCGACCGAATTGCCCGGGAAATTGTGGAATTGGAACAGGGGGAACTCAACCATTATTCCGGGA
>JALXCH010000415.1:0-963 GCA_026991005.1 Calditrichia bacterium
ACTTAAGAGTTAACAGATGGCTAAAGATTTTGAATTTGGATTCGAAATTGTATATGTAGGAAAAAAAATAATATTTTTGTTTTTAATATTAAATGGCAAGAATGAAGCTTTGGATTATTTAAATAGCTTAGAAAATCAACCTCAAAAATCAATTTTGGCAACAATTCAGAAAATGGCTCAACATTATGATTTCAAAATGCGAAACGATCAAAGATTCTCTTGGCTTCGTGGCTATGGATCAATCGGGGAAATAAAATCATATAACCCAAGTCATAGAATATTTTTGATACCTTATGAACTTATTTATCGACGTAAAAAATATAAATTTGCAATATTATTATTTGGTGCTCCAAAAAGGTCGCAAAAAGCTGACAGAAAAATGAGAACTAAATATAAACGTGCCGAAAAGCTAACAAAAATGCTATTAGGAGAGAAATATGAGCTTGAACAAAAACTTAGAGAAATCCTGGAAAGAATTAGAATCTGATCCCGAATTTATCGCTCAGGGTATTTTAATAGATATTCTTGAAAATATTCTTGAAATAATGGAGAAAAAAAATATTTCAAAAGCCGATTTAGCTAAAAAATTGGGGACATCAAAAGCATATGTGACTAAATTATTCCATGGAAATCCCAATATGACCATTCTAACTATTGCAAAAATCGCTGCTGCTCTGGAGGTTGATATTAAAGCTCCAGAGTTTATATTTAAAGATGATGACAATTTTATTACAGAAGATTTAAATAACTTAGATTGGTTTACCAGCTATTTAGAATCAAAGAAACAAGAAGATATTCAAAAAGTAGAACAAAAAGAAAAAGAGCGCCTTTATGATTTCTCCAATGCAGCTTAAAAATTTTGAGATATGGAAGTTAGATTTTACTCTGCTTCCACGAAGAAAAAATAGTAAGCAAAAAATTGATATAAATTTAATTATTCAGGTTAATAAGAAGAATAAAAAT
>JALXCH010000415.1:973-4728 GCA_026991005.1 Calditrichia bacterium
ACCAAAAGTTGTTAAACTTATAATAGGAAATAAGAATCCACTTAAAAACATTAAAATATACAACCTTTTTTCTATAAAAATAAAATTTCGCGCGGCAGGTTATTTTTTGTTTGATGAGGATTTAGATAGAAAAGAAATAGATAAATATCTGTTCTCTAGTGGAATTACAATTGTTTATTCCATGATGAGAAGTCATATTTTAAATATTACGTCTGCATCTCCAATAAAGGGTTACCTTTTACCAACATTAAAAACTGCTGATATCATGAAAAAATATTTTTCGAGAATTAGGGAAGAATTCAAGAAAAAAGAATTAAATGAAAAATAATACCATTCTTGCTTGCATAATTCAATAGCATTAATTATTAGATCACTATTAAATACACCCTGCTCCATCCATGAAAACTCATTTATTTCGCAGTTCTGTAACAGAAAAAACGGCACATTCAAGTGCCGCTTTTTAAAAGTATGCATAGAAATATTGATTTTCCATCTACCCCGCCAGCACCTTTGAGATCCGCTCCATCGCCCAGTCAATGTCCTCCCGGGTGATTACCAGCGGAGGCGCAAAACGAATGATGTTCTCGTGGGTTTCCTTGGCCAATAATCCTTCTTTCTCCAGCGCCTCGCAGAACCGACGAGCGCCGCCAGCTTCTTCATGTAACTCCACTCCGATAAGCAGCCCTTTGCCACGCACTTCCTTGACGTACGGACTGTCAATCTTACGAAGTTGTTCCATAAAATATGTACCGAGCTCTGCCGCACGATCGGGTAATTTTTCCTCAATCAGCACCTGTAATGCGGCCTGGGCAATGGCTGCCGCCAGCGGATTTCCGCCAAATGTGCTTCCATGATCGCCCGGATGAAATACGCCCATAACCTCTTCGGTACTGATAAAAGCAGAAATGGGATAAAAACCGCCCGAGAGTGCTTTCCCTACAATAATCCCATCCGGTTGAATATTTTCGTGCTGGAAAGCAAACATTTTTCCGGTACGGCCTAATCCCGTCTGAATTTCATCGACAATCAACAAAACATTGTTTTCTTTGCAGATAGCCTCTGCTTCTTTCAGAAAACCTTCCGGTGGTACGATAATTCCGCCTTCTCCCTGAATGGGTTCCACCAGAAAAGCCGCCGTGTTAGGTGTGATTGCCTCTTTCAAGGCTGAGGTATCTCCAAAGGGAATCACTTTAAACCCCGGTGTAAGCGGACCAAACCCGTCCCGATACTGCTCTTCTGTAGAAAAACTGATGATAGTGATGGTGCGCCCATGAAAATTGTTGGCACACACAATGATTTCAGCCAGATTTTCCGGAACCCCTTTCACTTTGTACGCCCATTTGCGTGCTGCTTTTAAAGCGGTCTCCACCGCCTCGGCACCAGAGTTCATGGGAAGGACACGCGGCAATCCCGAAATTTCGCTTAAAATTTTATAGAATTTGCCCAACTGGTCATTCCGAAAAGCGCGTGAAGTGAGCGTTACCTTTTGCGCCTGTTCTACCATAGTCTGGTAAATTTTGGGATGACAATGCCCTTGATTTAACGCCGAATAGGCACTTAAAAAATCCAGATAGCGTTTTCCTTCCACATCCCATACCCAGATTCCTTCTGCACGGGTAATGACAACATTCAATGGATGGTAATTATGAGCACCGTATTTCTCCTCCAATGCGATGAATTCCTGGCTGGTCATAACGCTTCCCTTTCCCGTTTAAAATTTCGGCGCCAAAATAACATTTCGTGCCTGAAAAGGCAATGTGAAATTTTTTTCTTTTCTATTCAACTTATTGCTTTCCAGAAGGTGTTTCGTGATGATAAATTGAGTTACTGATTGTAAATTCCCGGATTATTTTTTATAATTCAACCTGTTTCTTTAGAATCAATGAAAAAGGAGTTTCGATATGCATTTTATCGGTCAAGTTCGGGTTATTCCCCATCTCCCACAAGCGATTCAGCGGCTCCAGGATCTGGCGTACAATTTTTATTTCACCTGGCACCCCGAGGTACGCGATTTATTTATTGCCATCGATCGGCAGTTGTGGAAACAAGTTAACCACAATCCTGTGCGGTTTCTGCAGGTTGTACAGCAAAATAAACTTGAAGAAAAAGCCAACGACAGGGAATTTTTATCCCGGTTTAATCAGGTGCTCAAGCAGTTTGATGCTTACATAAACGAGAAAAACACCTGGTTCGTACAGCATTTCCCGGAATATAAAAATCACACCATTGCATATTTTACCGCCGAATTTGGGTTCCATGAATCCCTGCCCATTTATGCCGGAGGTCTGGGGGTACTTGCTGGTGATCATATGAAATCCGCCAGCGACCTGGGTATTCCTCTGGTGGGGATCAGTTTGTTTTACAACCAGACATATTTCACCCAGGAAATTGACAGTGCCGGGAATCAGATTGCGTTGTACCAGGAGATAAATCCCCTGGAGCTTCCCCTTCGTCCCGTGCTGAATGCAGAGGGTACTCCCCTGCTGGTTTCGGTTCCCCTGGCGCATCGTGAAGTGAAAGTACGGGTGTGGGAAGCCCGGGTGGGTCGCATTTCGGCTTATCTGCTGGACTCGAACGTGCCGGAAAACAGTCCCCAGGACCGACAAATCACTTCCCGTTTGTACGGTGGGGATCAGGAAACGCGCATTTCTCAGGAAATTCTTCTGGGTATGGGTGGTGCTCGTGTTTTAAAAGCCATGGGCATCGAGCCTCAGGCCTGGCACATGAACGAAGGACATTCTGTGTTTATGGCCCTGCAACGCATTGAAAATCTGGTTAAAGAACGGGGCCTCTCCTTTCCGGAAGCGCTGGAAGCAGTGAGCATTAACACCATTTTTACCACCCATACTCCCGTACCCGCAGGCAACGATGCCTTCCCCCTGGATATTAAAGATAAATATTTCTATAAATACTGGGAATCGGTGGGAATTAAACGGCATGAATTTATGGAATTGGGATCTCAGGTGCAACCAGAGGGATATGAAATTTTCAATCTAACCATTCTGGCACTGAATCTCTCCCGCTATCGAAATGCCGTGAGCCAGCTCCATGCGGAAGTCTCCCGCAGACTCTGGAAAACCGTCTGGCCCGATGTTCCCTCCAGCGAAGTTCCCATCAGTTACATTACCAATGGGGTTCATGCCCTTACCTGGGTCTCCCGCAAAATGCGAGAAACGTTTACCCGGCATCTTTCTCCCCGGTGGATGGAATCCATAGATGCAACCGATTTCTGGAACAAGGTGGATGAAATCCCGGACGAAGTTCTCTGGAAAACCAAATTAGCACTAAAAGAGAAAATGATCAATCATGTGCGGGAGCGGCTGGAAAAACAGTTTAAGCGAAATAAAATCGGTTCGCATCGCGGGCTGCGTATTCGAAATGCCATTCGTACCGAAACGCTTACCATTGGTTTTGCCCGTCGTTTTGCCACCTACAAACGAGGCACTTTAATTTTCCGGGACATCGAACGTTTGAAGCGTCTTATCAACCATCCCGAACGACCGGTGCAAATCATTTTTGCCGGAAAAGCCCATCCCAAAGATACAGGCGGACAGGAACTCATTCGTCAGATTTACCAGATTTCCATGCAGCCGGAATTTCGCGGAAAGGTGATTTTTGTGGAGAATTACGACATGGGGCTGGCGCGGGATTTAATTTCCGGTGTGGATGTGTGGTTGAATAATCCCCTGCGCACTCAGGAAGCTTCCGGAACCAGCGGCCAGAAGGCGGGAATGAACGGCGGGTTAAATTTCAGC
>JALXCH010000416.1 GCA_026991005.1 Calditrichia bacterium
ATAGCATCAGCCAGATGGGGTATGTGGTGGTTGGGATTGGAATCGCCACTCCGCTGGGCATCCTGGGCGGGTTGTTCCATTTATTGAACCACGCCGTGTTTAAATCGCTCCTTTTCCTTTGCTCGGGCGCTTTTGAATATGCCACCGGCACACGCCAGCTAAAGGAACTGGGTGGATTGTTAAAGAAAATGCCCTGGACGGGCGGATGCTGCTCCATCGCCGCTCTCTCCATTTCTGGAGTTCCTCCCTTCAATGGGTTCTGGAGCAAACTCATCATCATTTACGCCCTGTTCCAGGCACATTACTATTTTCTGGCTGCCGTTACCGTGTTCGTTAGCTTTATGACGCTCATCTCTTTCATCAAAGTTCAGAAATACACCCTGCTGGGGGAATTACCACAACGGCTGGAAGGAATTCAGGAATCGCCTTTCCTGATGATTGCCGGAATGGTGATTCTGGCCCTGTTGTGCACAACTCTGGGTGTGCTGTACCTCTTTTACGGCCCTCAGCTTCTGGAAACAGCTCGAGCCATACTGATGCATCCCTTAGAATACGCTCAATACGCTCTTCCATAATCACACAGGGAAAAGAAGGATGTTTTCATGAAAAAACTCATCGACTTTATTTTCCTGATGTTCATCTGGGTGTTGCTCACCTGGTCGCTGTCGGCAGCGGATTTAATTGCCGGAGCACTGTTAGCGGCAATAGCTTCTTTTTTATTCAGTGATTTGCTCCCCGAGGAATGGATGTACCTCTTCAATCCGCGCCGTCTGTTCTGGGGGCTGGTGTATCTACCGGTTTTCTTCTGGCACGTAATCAAATCGAATCTGGATGTGGCTTACCGCGTGTTTCATCCCGAAATGCCCATTCGTCCCGGTATTGTTAAAGTGCGCACCAGCCTCAAAAACGACCTGGCTAAAACCTTTCTGGCCAACTCCATCACCCTTACCCCCGGAACCCTCACGGTGGATTGCGTGGACAACGACCTCTATGTGCACTGGATTTACATCGTTTCCGACGATCCGGATGAAGATACGCGGCTTATTGTGGAAAAATTCGAACGCTACCTGCGCAAAATTTTTGAATAAACGCTCCACCGTCTATTTCCTGAACCACATTTCGGTTCTCTGCTTTACGGGAAAATCCCTGGTCTTCTTAGCGTCGGTTTCCGGGAGCCATTTTCTTGGAAAAAACGAATTCCCTTAAATTTTCAAATCCCTAAAACAGGCAGGTGAAACGAGGTTTACCATGAACTTTTTCGTCATTGTTTTGTTGACGTGTGCTTTCTTTTGCTTATATCGCATCGGTGCGGGGCCTACGCCGCCGGATCGCACAGTAGCCATCGATATTCTGGGAATTTTAATGGTGGGGTTTTGTGCCATTCTTACCCTGTACACCGGTAAGGATTTGTACATGAACATTGCCGTTTCCTGGTCTCTGCTCTCCTTTATTGGCACCACCGCTCTGGCGAAATACTTAGAAGGGAGGACGCTGGATGAGTGAAACCGCCACATATTTGCTCGTCATCGGATTATTTTTCGATTTTGCCGGATGCCTGGGGCTCATCCGCTTCCCGGACATTTACAACCGGCTGCAGGCTTCTACGAAATGCGTCACTCTGGGTACAATTTTCATACTGGCGGCGGTAATGGTTGAATTCGGATGGAGCAGCATGAGCGGAAAAGCGTTTCTTTGCATCCTTTTCACTCTGCTAACGGCGCCCACCGCAGCCCATGCCATCTCCCGGGGCTCCCACCGCGCCGGTTTCCCACTGTGGGAGAAAAGTGTGCTGGATAAATACCGGGACGATTTTCCCCTTCAGAAAAAAGTGAAAAATTGAGTTTTTTGGTGAACCTGATAAGCGAAATCATTAAAGGAGAACATTGCCCATGCGCTGGCCCAAAATCAGGGAGCTAAAAGAAGCCATTACTGCCGTGGTACACGGGCCATATACCCATCCTTTTCCCAAAGAGCCAACCCCGGTACCGGATAATTTACGTGCGGCTCCCAAATACAATCCTGATTACTGCATTGGGTGCGGTGCCTGTGCCGAAGTGTGCCCGGCCCGCGCCATTAAAGTTGAGGACATTTTCGAGAACGGGCGCGCCTTCCGCCGCCTAACCTGCAATTACGGGAACTGCATATTTTGCGGAGAATGTGAACTCCACTGTACCACAGAGAAGGGAATCCATCTTACCCCGGATTACGAACTCTCCTACTTTGAATCCCGGGAAGCCCAGGAGCAAATTGAACATGAACTGGTGCTCTGCGAAATATGCGGTAACGTCATTGCTCCCCGAAGTCAGTTGCAATACCTATTTAAACAGCTTAAAACACTATCCTATTCCAATCCCACAGTGTATTTGACCCAGGCGCAAGAGACCCGTTTATGCGATAACACCGCCCCACGGGACGAACGCCCCATTGGGCGCTGGGATATGATGCGAATCACCTGTCCGCAATGCCGTCGTAATGTGCTTTTGAAAGAAGAGTGGGGATAACCCCGATTTACACCTCTCCTCCTACCCAGGTACAGGAAAAGCAGGCCATGACCGATGCCTTCGGTGATGGCCTGTTTTGTATGGAAAAATGCCAGGGGTTTTCCCTTGAATTGTAGAGGCTGTGTAAAAATAAAAATCAGAAGAATATTTAATCAAAATAGCGCATATTGTAGCTCACAAGGTTTATTTAAAACCGGAGCAATAAAGAACGTGTTGCTCAATCTTTATTTATTAGCGAATTTAGTATTACTTTATGGCCATGAGAACTCAGCATTGAGATAATAATAAAGAAATACTTCTTTTTGATGGTATTTTTATGTCTTTAAAATTCAATGTAATTCTTCAATTCATTAAGATTTACAGTGTTTTTATAGCCACGAGCTTTTAGCTCGTGGAACACTGAATCCCTTCTCCTATAATCAGGCTTTAGCCTAAAATTGGGCTAAAGCCCAATTTGTAGTTTGGGCCTTGAATTCCCCGAGCTGGAAGCTCGGGGCTATATTTTGCTTTAGATGACAATGAATAAATATTCTATTGACACTACATTTTCACACAGCCTCTTGTATCAAGGATACACTCCGGCCCTCTGGTCTGTTTCCCTTTCCACAACAACTTCCTTCCACCATCCCCGACCTTCATTGGACAAAAACAGCGTGTCCCCGGGAGGCGCAATTCCTGGGATGAAAATACCCGGGAAGAAATTCTCTTTTTTCCGGGCAATATCTGTTATATTTTTCCGGAAGTTGTAACCGGAGTTCCGGAATATGCGGAAGAATGTAACGTCGAATTCCCAGAACAGTTAATCAGGAGCATCGACTTTCTGAATTCTTCATTGTTCCGGGAACCCGTTCATTTCACCGGATGGAAACGGATGCATCAGCATTTTACTACACTGGAAACACTGATCCGCCAGGAATCGCTTATTATTGGGATTGGGAATACTTTACGGGGAGATGATGCTGCCGGACTGGAACTGGTTGGTTTGCTGCAGAAACAGGGCTACCCTGCAACGCTGCTGGTGGGTGGAAATCCCGAAAATTATTTGAACAAAATCGCGGCGGTACCCTGCACCAACCGGCTGTGGGTGGACATCGTTCATTTTAACGGAACACCGGGAGAATGGCGCCTGTTTTCTTCCCAGGAAATTGGCCATTATGCCATCTCCACCCACAACTTCTCTCTGGAACTTCTGTTTAAATACCTTAACACCATCCAACCGGCGGAGGATGTTTGTCTGGGAATTCAGCCGCAGCAAACTTCTCTGGGAGAATCACTCTCCCGCCCGGTTTACCAGACCATTCAGGAATTAAGCACCAGGATTATGGAAATATGGGCAAGCCATCGCCAGCAACCGTAAAATCGGCAACCCTCATCGTGGGTCTGGGGAACTCCCTGATGCGGGATGACGGAGTGGGTGTTTTTGTGATTGAACAACTTCGGAAAATGCCCTTTCCTGCTCACATTACGCTGGCCAACTGTGGCAGCGACGTCTTGAAGATTCTCTCCCATTTTCACCAACACCAGCGCGTGGTGTTTGTGGATGCCGTGGAGATGGGAGCTCCCCCCGGGACAATTCGCTATTTCCCCCGCGAAGCCATTCTAAAAATGCCGGGAGAGAGCCAGGCTGCTCACCAGCTTTCCGCAATCGAAGCTATCCGCTTACTGGATGCCCTCAATCCCCACTTCCTCCAGGCGGAACTCCATTTCATCGGCGTGCAGCCGGAAGTGGTGGCTGTGGGCGAAGGACTCAGCCCATCCGTCCATCGAGCAGCCCGGCAAATTATTAAGGAAATTCGGAAGCGGTACTATTAACCAAAATCCGTTAAACCCTCCGATAATCCCTCAATACGCCCGGAAAGGGGATTCACAAAAAATCCTCCCGGGATTCCTTCCCGAAAAAATGGGAAATCATTAAAAACAAAAATTTCAATGTAATTTTTACAGGAAGGTAATTGCGGAACTAATTTCCCATTTCGTTGAAATATTTTTTCTTCGTTTGTGAGGAAAGAGGGTATCGTTGAAAATTTAATATGGATTCCGGGGAAATTATACGATTAACGTTTCAGAAAATTCCATTTCCCGAAAGAAGTTACCTCAGGCGAACGATTTAATAATCAAAATGATTCCCCAGATAACCAGCACCACCGGAATTAAAGGAACCAACAGCCCTCCCAATAAGGGAAGAAGCGCAACTCCCAGAATCGAGTAAGTCAACAAAAGGCTCA
>JALXCH010000417.1 GCA_026991005.1 Calditrichia bacterium
AACTGGATGAAACAATAGTGAGGGAATATTTGATCCTGTTGAAGAAATTCCCCGGCGCCTGAAGTGCCGGGGAATTTTTTTAAATTAAACTTGACCGCAAAGGTTAAATTTTCTAATTTCAGACAAAATGGTCTGATTTATGAGGTAGGGTTGAATCATGCTTCTTTCGAATGCCTGTAATTACGGATTGCGAGCTACCTTTTACCTGGCCTCCCAGAGGAACCGGAAATTTGTATCCATCGGGGAAATTTCCCGGAAATTGGACATTCCTTTCCATTTTCTGACCAAAGTACTTCAGATTCTCACGCAGGCAGGTATTCTCATATCTTCCAAAGGGCCCAACGGGGGTGTGGGGCTGGCACGGGAGAGTTCCCGCATCAGCCTGAAAGACATCATCGTCGCCATAGACGGCAATGCCCTGTTCGAGCGTTGTGTGCTGGGATTGGACGAATGCAGCGATGATGCGCCATGTCCTCTACACGAACGATGGAGTAAAATCCGCAGCGAGCTGGACTATTTGTTTTCCCACTCCACGCTGGAATCTGTTGCGCACAATCTCCTGACCCAGAACCTGCGCATCGTCAATTTATCTGCACTGAACGAGATGTTCCATAAATCCGCAAATTCAGGAAAGTAACATGGAATACGTGCAACGAAATCAGACGAACATCGTTCCACCAGTAGTTACCATTCCTTCTAAAAAGGAAAAGAAAAAAATCGAGCGAGCCACACCGTTCCGCATTCAACCCATTCGCCGCCTGGTACAGGTGGGATTTTTACTGGTGATTATCTGGATTGGTGTGGAATTCACCTTATTCGTGAACCAACTGGAACGGGGAGAAATTCCCACCGTTTCCCGTCCCCCCGGGGTGGAAGGTTTCCTCCCCATCAGCGGCCTCATCAGCCTGAGATACTGGATTCTGACCGGCGTACTGAACCACATTCACCCCGCTTCGGTCATCCTTTTACTCATCATACTGGCCACTGCCATATTTCTAAAAAAAGGGTTTTGTGGCTGGGTGTGTCCCTTTGGGCTGCTCTCGGATATGCTGGACAAGCTTCATTTGAAAATTTTCGACAGACGGTTTAAAATGCCCAAACTGCTGGACTATCCTCTGCGCAGCTTGAAATATCTTATTATGTTCTTTTTTGTGTATGCCGTACTTTTCCAGATGAACCTGTTCGACCTGCACCAGTTTATTTACAGCCCGTACAATCGGGTAGCGGACATCAAAATGTTTAAATTTTTCGCGGAGATGAGCAGCGCCACCTTCTGGACGCTGGTGATTCTGGTTGCCCTTTCCACCCTGATTCCTTACTTCTGGTGCCGTTATTTGTGCCCCTACGGCGCTTTACTGGGGATGCTTAGCTGGCTCAGTCCCCTGAAAATACACCGTAACCCGGATACCTGCATCGACTGCGGGCTGTGCACCAAAGCCTGCCCTTCCCATATCAAAGTGGATAAGGAAAAAACTGTCTGGTCGGATGAATGTAACGCCTGTTTCCATTGTGTGGATGTTTGCCCGGTGAAGGATACCCTCTACCTGTCGGTGACTCGAAAACGATTTAAACTCTCGCGCAAAGCATACGCTCTGATTATTGTGCTCCTTTTTCTGCTGGGAACCACCATCGCCCGGCTTACCGGACACTGGCAAAACAAAATTCCCGCGCAGGAATACCTCTATCACATTCGCCATCTGAACGAACCGGCGTACTTCCATAATCAAGGGCAGGTGCCCCAATACGATGAAAATGCCTGGAAAAATTCCGGCAAACCTTGAGAGAGAATTGATGATTAAAAGAAAAATGGAGGTTTTATTGAAATATTATCGGGATTTACCCATGGTGCGAAAACATTCGATCATTTAACCTGTTTTGGTTATTCAAAATAGAAGTCAAATTGGAATCATAACATCAGGAGTCAGTCATGAGTGAAATTATCGATAACAATAAACATCGCAAGGAGTTACTGAAGCAGATGATTCTGCAGCTTCACGAAGGGAAAGCGGCAGATCATGTGCGGAAGCAACTCATGCGGTTGATGGGCAAAGTCCCCTACAATCTGGTGGTGGAAGCGGAGCAGGAGCTTATTTCCGAGGGGCTCCCCGCATACGAAGTGCTGAAGTTGTGCGATATTCACGGAGAAGCTCTGAAAGGGGTGGTGGATTTAAGTACGGCACAGGAAGCTCCTCCGGGACACCCTGTCCATACGTTTCAAATGGAAAACCGGGCGCTTGAGGTGGAACTGGATGCTTTGCGCATCCTGTTTCATCAAATCGAAGCGGCGGAAGATGATGCCGATGTCAGTTCCCTGTGGATGGAAATTCACCACCACTTTAATAATTTAATGGATGTGGATAAGCACTACCGGCGGAAGGAGAATCTGCTCTTTCCTTATCTGGAAAAGTACGAGATTACCGGCCCGCCCACGGTGATGTGGGGGAAAGATGACGAGATTCGTGAACTGCTAAAAGCTTCGCTGGAAGCCCTTTCGGCAACCCAGCAAATTACTGCCGGGGAGGCAAAGACTGTGCTGGAGCTGGTGTTAAAGCCTGCTGCCGAAGGAGTAGACGAAATGATTTACAAGGAAGAAGAAATCCTTTTCCCCATGTGCCTGGATACCCTCACTCCAGAAGAATGGTACGAGATTTACCGGCAGAGCGACGAGATTGGCTACTGCCTGTACGACCCACAGGAGGTGTGGGTACCTTCGGAGGTGAAGATTCAACCTGCGAAGCAGGAATCTCGCGCAGATGGACGGATTCAACTACCCACGGGAAGCTTTACGGTGGAAGAACTCAATGCTTTGTTCAACACTCTGCCGGTGGATATTACGTTTGTGGATAAGAACGATCAGGTGCGGTATTTCAATAACAGCGAGGAGCGCATTTTCGACCGCAACCGGGCGATTTTAGGGCGAGCAGTACAAATGTGCCATCCGCCACAAAGCGTGCATGTGGTGCAGCGTATCCTGGACGATTTCCGTTCCGGGCGGCAAAACCGCGCCGAGTTCTGGATTCAATTTCAGGGGAAATTTGTCCATATTACTTACTACGCAGTGCGAAATGAAAAGGGCGAATATCTGGGGACTCTGGAAGTGACGCAGGATATTTCCCGCCTGAAGCAATTACAAGGAGAAAAACGGTTGTTGAGTTACGAGGAAACCACGGAGGAAACATCCCATGGAAAATAAAAGCATTCACGATTGCCCCGAAGAAGGGCAGCTTACCATACAACCCGACACGACTCTGGAAGAATTGTTCCAGGCATATCCCCAACTGGAGGCTGTGGTCATCGAGCTGGCACCGGATCTGGAAAAGCTTAAAAATCCGGTGCTTCGGAAAGCAATTAGCAAGGTGACCACCCTGCAAAAGGTGGCTGCACTGGGGAAGCAATCCATTGGCACGGTAATTAACCGCTTACGCCGGGAAGTGGGGCAGGCAGAGCTGGCGGAAAGCTCCGGGGATGAGCGGCCGGAATGGTTGCAAAACGGAAAAATCGTGCGTATCCTGGATGCCCGTCCCATGCTGGAGAAAGGGAAACACCCGGTGGAAACCGTGATGCAGGAACTGCCTCGCTTAAAAGAAGGACAGGTGTACCAGTTAATCACCTCCTTCTACCCGGGGCCGCTGGTGGAAATGGCCAAGAGCAAAGGGTACCGTGCCTGGGCACAGGAGGTGGAGGCAAATCTGTTCCACAACTTTTTTACGGTGCCGGAATAGCCATGTCAGACGATGCGTTGCTATTTTACCAGAATTTAGCCGATGAGTACGATCGTATGGTTCGTTTTCGTCAGCGCCTGGAGAAGGAGGAAGCGATTCTCCGGCGCTGGCGGGAGCGGTATGGCTTTTCCACGGCTCTGGATGTCGCCTGCGGTACCGGACTACACGCCATTGCGCTGGCGCGCCTGGGCGTTCGAGTGACCGGAGTGGATATTTCTCCGGAAATGCTGCGTTACGCCCAATCCAATGCGCAGCGATATGGCCAGAGCATTCGCTGGCAGCAGGCTAATATGCTGGAGCTTCCGCAGGTAGTGGTCGGGCGTTTTCAGGCTCTTTTTTGCCTGGGGAATTCGTTACCCCATTTGCAGGATGAGAAACAATTGCACCAGGCAATTCGGGGATTTCATCACGTGTTGCAGCCCGGTGGTATTGTGGTGTTGCAGGTTTTAAACTACAACCGAATTTTACAGGAACAAAGACGGATCATTAACATCCGTCGGGAAGGCAATACCGAATTCATTCGCTTCTACGACTTTGGAAAACCTCATCTTCAATTTAATATTTTAATCATCCGGCAGGAGGGCACCACCCTGCAGCACCAATTGCACAGTACCCGGCTTTACCCCTTCCGTAAAGAGGAGATTGAGACTGCCCTCCGGGAAGCGGGCTACCGGGACGTGGAAGTTTACGGTGATATGCTTTTTGCCCCATATCTGCCGGACAAAAGTCCCAATGTGGTTCTGGTGGCAAAAAAATAGTGCTTGCTCTATCGTTAGGGGAAACGTTCTACCCGTTTGAACACTCGATTGCTAACACAGGAATTTATTTAAATTCCATATTTTCGTTTTTGGTATAGGGTTGTATATTTCTGTACCAATCTTTATTTTCTTAAGAACCTAAACAAGGAGGACTGGTTATGGCTCAAAAAAAGATTTTAATGTTTGTGGGTGATTTTGCAGAGGATTACGAGACCATGGTTCCGTTTCAGATGCTAACCATGGCGGGCCATCAGGTGGATGCGGTGTGTCCCGGAAAGAAACCGGGCCAGACGGTGAAAACGGCAATCCACGATTTTGAAGGCGACCAGACTTATTCCGAAAAACCGGGGCACAATTTTATGGTGAATGCCGATTTCGATAAGATTAATGTGGAAGAATACGATGCGCTGGTCATTCCGGGTGGTAGGGCGCCGGAATATTTACGGCTAAACGAAAAAGTGCTGGAAATGACGCGGCATTTCGCCGAGAACAACAAGCCCATTGCTGCCATTTGCCATGGCCCACAGATTCTGGCGGCAGCCGGTGTGCTCAAAGGACGGGAATGTTCTTCTTACCCGGCAGTGAAAACGGAAGTGGAACTTGCCGGCGCCAAATGGATTCCCAACAACGAGACCTTCTCCAACGCCCATGTGGATGGGAATCTGGTTTCGGCACCCGCCTGGCCCGCTCATCCGGAATGGATGCGCAAATTCCTGGAAGTGCTGGGCACCAAAATTGAACCGTAATTCTATTACTCCGGGTGAGAAGGGCTTTTCTCTTCTCACCCGATTTTCTCTTCTTCCCCACTTAACTCACTGAAAATAAATTTTTCCGAGTCACTTCTTTCGACAAGAAAACCACAGAGACCACAGCAAGTACTGAAAAAAGATTAGGGCAATTGGATAGATTTTTTCGGGATAGAGTATCCGAACGGAGCCCTGTGGGATAGGGCATAGAGCATAGAGCATAGAGCATAGAGCATAGAGTATCCGAACGGATTCCTGTGGGATAGAGCAGGAAGGTGAATAAGGTGGATAGGGTAGATAGGGTAGATAGGGTAAATAGGGTAAATAGGGTAAATAGGGTAAATAAGGTATGTAAGTTAAAGGAAGTGTGGAAAGTACTCAAATATGCACTTATAGAGCAAGGGGCTTTTTTTAAATGTAAAATGAAAAATTGGGTTTTAGCCCATGGTCTTTAGACATAGGAAAGGAATACCCCCTATTTTAAATCTTGTAAGGATGATATAAATAGTTAAGAATTTTAAATTTTCTGCTGAAAAATATTTAATTATTTTTTTTCTTCTGGAATAAATTTTACAAATTCTTGCCTTATATAAGCACTTCCATATTGGTATTCAATTATTTTTACCGAAGGTGTCCTATTAAAAGTATGAATTGTGGCATGAAAAACCGATAATGCCAGGTCTTGAAGTTTTTCGTCGTCCTCCAATTTTTCAACCTTTAAATCAAAACGTATCGCTTCATCCCGGGTAATATGGTAGGAATGGCTTTTAAATTGACGATGATTTGCTAATATTTCAGCTATTTTTGCAGCTTTTTTTTCTCCATCTTCATCATCTCTGAACATGTAACTCTTAAGCCAATCTTCTACATATTTTTTAGATAAATCCAGCGCATGTCTGCACTGAACAATAAGTGATGGTCCATATAATTCTAATATTGGCATCCACACTGGTAAGTTTTGTGGATCTCTACATTCCTTTTTGGCCATATCAAATTGATCTAAAATAGCCTGAGCTGGTGATGATTCCAGTCCATTTTTTGTGCGATAAATAATTTGTGGGTCGATTGGTCCTAAAAATGAATGTTTGCCCATGTAGATTTTATCCGCAGCACAACACAGCATTGTTGCAGCAGACATGGCCATATTAGGAACAATTATATTAATTTTATTAAATTTTGAGCGCAAATAATAAACAAGGGCTTTTGTAGAATCGGGATTTCCTCCTGGACTATGAAGAATTAGATATAATTCGTTTCCCTTTAGTTGATGCATTACCTGCATCAATCCCTGAATATCTTCATCGGTAATGCTAATAGAATAAGGATCGTGCTGATTCCCACTTGTAAAATCTGTTGCATAAAGAATTACATTTGATTTCAAATATTCTGAAAGTTTGTAAAGATATTTACGCCTTATATAATCAAACGGAGGTTTATTATAATTTTTCTCATATTTTATTAATTCTTCTAAAATTTCACCCCAGGTTGGTATACAGACCTCAATCCATGGAATTCGTGCTCATAACAATTTTAATTTGTTTTTTAACATTTGTATAGAACCCACTCTCTTCTACCACTTTACGATATTTACCGTAAAACTCCATCATCTCAGCAACACCAGGATAATGTTTTTTTAATTCATCTTGCAATTCCTGATATTCATTTTCTTCTTTTTTAACATCAGTCATAAGATACCTCTTTCTTTATTTTAATTTTTTATAATTTATATAATCGCATGTATATAGACAATATTAAATTTTGAAAAAAATTATATACTTGTGCCGTTTTTTTATTTTTTGATATTTGTTATTTGGAATTTGAGATTTGAGATAGATTATTTGTAATTTTTTTTGCATTCTTTTGTTTTGATATTTTTCAAATAATCCCATCGCCCGGAATGTTACCGCCTGGCGGGCAAAATCAAAATCAACGGCAGGCCGAGTAACATTAATCCTGCGCTGGCCCAGAACGCCACCCGCAGACCGAACAAATCGCCAATGGCGCCCATTAGCAAAATAGAAACCGCCCGAATAACAAAACTCAACGCCATGTAAACCCCATTGGCCAGAGCCCTGTTTTCCGGAAAATTTTCCTGCACCATCGCCATTATCACCGGAGTTAAAGAGAGCAAACTGAAACCCAGAATGGGTAACAGAGGTAGTCGCAGGGTTCCCTTCACCAATAAAAACAGGAGCATAAACAGAGCTGCCGTCATTTGCGCCAGAAAAAGCACCCGTTTGCGTCCCAATTTATCGCTTAACGAGCCGCCCAGTAAAGCGCCCGCTACTCCTGCCGCTTCCAGAACCGAAAGGGACATCCCCGCAAACCACAAACTGCCCCCTTCTTCGGTTAAAAACGTGGGCAAAAACGTGGTTAATGCCGAAGCCATAAAAGAACGCATGGTAATAATTCCTGCCAGCGGCAGCATCATACCGCGCATGCGTTGCAGCGCCTGCACCCAGTGCAGCGGAGGGTGCTCTTCCTCCACCGCCCTGGCAGTTACGCGACGTAATTTCAGGTACAGAAACGCAGAAGCCAGAAATCCGCCCACCATGAGGAAAGGCATCTGGTGCAGGGAAAAGATGCCCAGCGCGCTCACCACGATGATGGGTCCCAGGGTGCGTCCCAATTCTCCCCCCACCATCCAGAATCCCATGCTTTTACCCAATCGCTCTCCGGCCAGTTTACCTGCCACTACCGGACCAACAGCATGAAGCATGGCCGAATTTATTCCCGCAAACAACAGCAGCACGGTGAGCACGGCGTAAGAAGGCGCCACTCCCAGACAGCTCATCAGCAGCGCTGCCACCGATGGAGCGGTAATTACCACCCAGCGCAGGTTTGTGCGGTCCGAAAGATGCCCGATGAGGGGTTGCAACAGGGAAGGAATTTGCAGTAAAACGGCTAAAAATCCCGCTTCGGTTTTCAGCAAGGAGAACTTTTCGATGAGGCGGGGAAGCAGCGGTGCCAGAAACGCCGTGTAAGTATCATGGGTGGCATGCCCGGTGGCAATTGCGGCAATTTTACCCGACTGGAAATTTTTACTGGTACTTCCGGAATTATTCAACACCCACCGTTCCCGTTAAAACCGACCATTTAAACCGACAAATTAGCCGTTTAATTTACCCATGTTTCCCCTTTTCTTCAATCAATCAAAAAAAATACCGGTGTAAGGAACAAGTGAGCGGTACAGGAAATTTCCTCAAAAATTGATAAAATCTTCTTCCTGAAAACGCAGGTAAACAGAGCTCAGTTTCCTATGGAATTTTTCCGGAACAGAAAAAGAAGAAGTTCGACTCCGTCCCCCCCAAAAAAAATCAGCTCCGCCGAAGCGGAGCTTTCATTTGTTAAACAGATTATTTAAAGTAGCCTGCAAAAGGGAAATAAACAGGAATTTGTCAATCCCTACCGCATCAGCACCATTTTCTGGGTTGCTTTTACCTGCCCGTTGGCGACGAGTCTGTAAAAGTACACCCCGCTGGGCAGGGGACGTCCCCGAAAATCACACCCATCCCACATGACCCGGTGAGTACCAGCGGCATAAAATCGATTCCCCAGCGAGGCAATCTTCTGCCCCAGCGCAGAGTAAATATCAATGCGCGCCGTTTGAGCCGTAGGAAGAGTAAAGGTAATGTAAGTGGTGGGATTAAAGGGATTGGGATAATTTTGTTTTAACGCGTACTTCCGCGGAAGCGGTACATTTCCCGCGCCAATTCCCGAGAATTGCCCGGCAGTATCGGTTTTAACCACAAACACATCGCTATTACCGGCACCACTGGATTCCGTCGAACCTACCGCCAGATAAAAATGGTCGCTGGTTTCAATCACATCCCACAAAATATCTTCGTCATCGCCTCCATAGGCTTCCATCCAGATGGCATTTCCGTTCTTCACCTTTATCAGCATTCCTTTTACCCAGCCTCCCATGGAGAAGGTTTTACCTGCCATAATAAAACCACCATCCGAGGTGGGATAGATGGAAAAGGCATAATCATCATCGCCGCCGCCGCCGTGAAACGTGCACACCGTATCACCCGCGGCATTCAGGTGCACCATAAAAAAGTCGTGGCTGTAACCGCTCCCCCAATATCCGTAACCTGCAAACACCGGTTCGTTTCCGGCCACACAAACGCCGTACCCTTCCGTCCAGCCGCTGGAAGAAATGGATTTGAGCCAGCCGGTCGAACCGTCCGGGTTGACCTGAATCATGTACATATCCGGAGAAAAAAGCAGATAGGACTTGGCGGAAACGTAAATGTGACCGCTGGCATCTACCGCGCAGGCACGCCCTTCATCGTCCCCACTGGCACCAAAAGTTGCCGTCCACAGCGTATCTCCGTTGGCATCCACTTTCAGCACCCACACATCCTTTCCGCCGTGACCAAAGGAAGCCGTAGTACCGGAAATAACAAAATTACCGTCCGGAGTAGGGGCAATGTCCCAGCCGGAATCGTTGTCACTGCCTCCATACGTTTTGCTCCACTGCACGGCTCCCTGGGCATTAATTTTCACCAGCAGCAGGTCTTTGGGGTCGTTCTCCTGTAACTTCTGGTACCCCACTATCATTGCCCCGCCATCCGAAGTTGCCGCACAACCATGGAACAATTCATAAATCCCGGTGTCGTAAGTTTTCTCCCAGATGGCAGTGCCATGGGGAGACATTTTTACCATGTACCCATCCAGGCCTACCCCATTAAACGATTGGGTGTAACCCACAATCAGATAATTGCCGTCCGGCAACTCTGCCACACCGTATGCGACATCCGCATCCAGCCCGCCAAAGGTTTTCTGAAAGGTTAATCCTGCCCACAGAAAGGCAGGAACAAGCACTAACAACATCCAGGATGTAAAGCGTGTCATGGTTACCTCCGTGTTTTAATCTTTGAGATGTATGGAACCATTAAAACCATTTCCCGAAAAGAAATTGGTGACATTCATCACAAACCCCTCTCTTTTCTCCGGGATAATGGAGCAACGAGAATTGCTTTCTCTTGCTCATAACAAAACCAACAGATTCCTGCTATTTTTAAACCTATCCGCTAAATCCTCGATCCGGGAATGACATATATCGCTATGGGTTAAATACGTATGCACCGGATGTTATGGTTCTCTGTTTTTCAATATCTTGAATATTATCGGAATAGCAGAAAAAAGTTGAATCGTTAACCCGGCTTTGTTCCTGTTTCCTTCTTCAACAAAATCCATTTGAAACTTTACTTTTTTACCATTCAATTTTATCTTTGATTCATGAAACGACTCCTCTGGGCCGGAATTTTCGCAGTGTTTCTGCTTTTCCCTCTTTCAGGAAGCAGTTCCCCAACCTCGGCATTTCGCCTGCAATCCCCTCGCATTGTTTTGCAGGATATAGAGTTTTCGCTTTCAATTCATCCGGCTCCCTGGTTTCTGGCTCGCTTCGATTCTCAACGGGTAGTTTACCACATTCGGGATTCCCGCTCGGGGGAAGTACTGACGGAAGGAGAGTTTGTTCCTTCCCTTTTGCACCCGGAAAAAACCCTAAAGGTTCGTCTTTCCCTCCCAAACCGGGGAAGACATTTCTTAACGGTAGAACTGGGGGAATTTCGGGAGGACTTTTCCCTGCGAGCCATTCCCGGCTGGTTCAGCATTTTACCTCCCTTGCTGGCCATTTTATTGGCGCTGCTCACCCGGCAGGTCATTGTGGCACTCTTTTCCGGCATCTGGCTGGGAGTCACGTTTATTTACCATTTCAATCCCATACTGGGATTTCTGCACACCCTGGACGAAGCGATTGTGCAGGCGGTAGCGGATCCGGAGCGGATTTCCATCCTCATTTTCAGCCTGGTTCTGGGAGGCATGGTGGGGGTAATTACCCGTTCCGGAGGAACCCGCGGAATCGTGGAAAAATTAGCCCAATATGCCAACAACGCCCGACACGGTCAATTGGCAACCTGGGCGATGGGCGTCCTGATCTTTTTCGACGATTACGCCAACACCCTCATCGTCGGTAACACCATGCGTCCCCTTACGGATCGACTGCGCATCAGTCGGGAGAAGCTCTCGTATCTGGTGGATTCCACTGCCGCACCAGTGGCGAACATCGCCATTATTTCCACCTGGATCGGATACGAAATTAGCTTGATTAATCAATCGTTTCGCCTGCTGAACATCCCGGACAATGCTTACATTACCTTCATAAAAACCATTCCTTACAATTTTTATCCCATTTACGCACTGATTTTCGGATTTTTTGTAGCCTGGCTATTGCGGGATTTTGGCAGTATGTACCGTGCCGAAATGCGCGCCCGGCGGAGCGGTGCGGTACTCCGTGCCGGTGCCATGCCGCTGGCAGACCTCACGGCTACGGAAGTGGAAGAGAAAAAACATATTCCCCGACGCTGGTACAATGCGTTTATCCCCATCGGTGTCGTCATCCTGACTGTGGCATTGGGATTAATTTACACCGGTTACCACAACCTCCCCGATGGCACTGCCTCTCTTCAGAATGTCGGGTGGATTCGGCAAATCAGCCTGATTGTGGGCAATTCCAATTCCTTTGCCGTGTTGATGTGGGCCTCCTTTCTGGGCTCCATTACTGCCATTTTACTGGCACTGAGCCAGCGCCTGCTGACGCTTCATCAGGCTATGGAGGCCTGGGTAAAGGGAATTCGTTCCATGGTCATGGCAGGGATTATTCTCACCAGCGCCTGGGCAATTGGGAACATCTGCCAGGAGCTTTTCACTGCCGATTATGTAATTCACCTCACCCGGCATTTTTTCACCCCGCACTGGTTACCCCTCATTACTTTTCTTACCGCTGCCATCATTAGCTTTGCCACCGGCACTTCCTGGGGCACCATGGCCATTCTGATGCCCATTGCCATCCCACTGGCATATAAATTTCCAGCGGAACATGCTCTAACCCTCACCCACACCAATCAATTAATTTTGAGCACCATTGCCGCCGTACTGGCAGGTGCCACCTTTGGAGATCACTGCTCACCCATTTCGGATACGACCATCATGTCCAGTATGGCCTCTGGTGCCGACCATATCGACCACGTGCGCACCCAGCTACCGTACGCCTTAACCGTGGCGCTGGTCGCCAGCTTCTTGGGCTACGTACCCGTGGGATTTGGCTGGAGCGACTGGTGGGTGCTGGTTCTGGGCACAATTGTGCTGTTTTTAATTGTGCGTTTCCTGGGGAAAAGCACCAATGTGCTGCCCGATTCTTCTTCTGCAGAATAAAGGACTCTCCCTCACCAAGGTTTCTTTTTTTCCAATTGATAATTTTCTTCTATCATCCTAATTTTGAGCAATTACTGAACTTAAAAACAATTGGAGGCTCATCCATGAACATCGACATGTCCTTTTTGAAGGATCTGGGAATTGAAGAAGTCAATTACGGTGCCAGCTACGGCGAATGGATTCGCAACGACCAGGGACGCATTCTGGAATCCCGCACCCCCATTACCGGAGAGGTGATTGGTAAAGTGCACGAAGCCACACCGGACGATTACGAAACCATTATTCAGAAAGCCCAGGAAGCCTTTCTGGAATGGCGCAACATTCCGGCTCCTAAACGGGGAGAGATTGTCCGGCTGATTGGTCTGGAATTGCGGAAATACAAAGAACCGCTGGGGAAGCTGGTTACCCTGGAAATGGGGAAAATCCTGCCCGAAGGCCTGGGTGAAGTGCAGGAGATGATCGACATTGCCGACTTTGCCGTAGGTTTAAGTCGCCAGCTTTACGGACTGACCATCCAGAGCGAACGCCCCAAACATCGCATGTACGAGCAGTGGCTTCCGCTGGGGCCCATCGGCATCATCACGGCCTTCAATTTTCCGGTAGCGGTGTGGTCATGGAATGCCCTGATTGCGGCGGTTGCCGGGGATGTGATGATCTGGAAACCCAGCAGCCAGACGCCCCTTTGCGCTATCGCCATTCAGAACATTGTAGATCAGGTGACCCAGCGCGAAGGTTTACCCAAGGGCATTTTCAACACCCTGATTGGTCCCGGTTCCACGGTGGGTCAAAAGCTTCTGGAGGACAAACGCGTCCCGCTCATCAGCTTTACGGGAAGCATCCCCATGGGACGCCGGGTAGCCACCACCGTGGGCAAACGTCTGGGCAAGACCATTCTGGAGCTGGGCGGCAACAACGCCATCATCATTACCGAAACCGCCAATCTGGACATGGCATTACGAGCCGTGTTGTTCGCTGCCGTAGGTACAGCCGGGCAACGCTGCACCACCACCCGCCGTTTAATCATTCACGAAAGCATTTACGACAAATTCATCGAGCAGCTCATTAACGCCTACAAACAGATTACCATTGGCAACCCGCTGGAAGAGGGTATTTTAATGGGACCGATGGTGGATAAAGCGGCGGTGGAAACCATGCAGGCAGCGCTGGATCAGCTTAAAAAGGAAGGTGGAAAAATTCTTTACGGTGGTGAGGTGCTGGAAGGCGAGCAATATCCCGGCGGTTTGTACGTCCGTCCCTGCATCGCCGAAGCGGAAAATCATTACGACATTGTTCAGCACGAAACATTTGCTCCCATACTGTACGTGATGAAATACAAAACCATGGAAGAAGCGCTTCGGCTGCACAACGGCGTCAGTCAGGGACTTTCTTCCGCTATTTTCTCCACCAATCTGCATCAAATTGAATACTTCCTGGGTCCCGAAGGTTCGGATTGCGGAATTGCCAATGTGAACATGGGAACCAGCGGTGCCGAAATTGGTGGTGCTTTTGGTGGTGAAAAAGATACCGGCGGAGGCCGCGAATCCGGTTCCGATGCCTGGAAAGCCTACATGCGCCGCCAGACGGTAACCATTAACTGGGGACACGAGCTGCCCTTGGCACAGGGCATTAAATTCGGCGATTTCTAACCGCACCTAAAATGGATGAAGAGAAGAAGGGGGAACAGGCATGTTTCCCCTTTTTTATTTTAATAGGGGAGGCGAGGATGTGGGTCGGGGCCATTTGGGAAATTTAGGCGAGGGCCAGGTTAATTTACTCATATAGGGTAACCCTGCAGGTTCTGGAAATTTCATTTGACTTGCTGGAAGTTCCTTAGAAATTCCCGATGCCCGGTTAAAAAAGTTTCAATAAAAAATCTCCTCAGGTTAAATTTTACGTGAAAACAAAACCTGATGAGGAAAACTTATTTCGGACATTAAGTAAAAAGATTTTTTTCATTTTTGAAAGTCTTTTGATCTGGATTCGGGCACTCGAGCATTTAATACCTCGGCAAGTCATACCAAACCGAATCATCTTCTGTACTGGTTTTTGTTTTTCAGTGCTGTTAAAGGTAACCGGAGTCTGTTGCAGAGTGACCAATGGGGGCGATTAGAAGGGGTTAAGCGCTTGTTTCATTTGAATTGATTTCGCAATTCCTGCTATCGACACACTGTATTTTCCCATAGGGATCCTGCGGAAGTGATACCCGTGTTACTGAACGTTTGAAGGATATTGAAAGTAACGATTTGCGGAGAATAAACTACCATGTTGCGGCTCAACTTATAAAGGAAGGTCTTCTTCAGCCTATTGGCTATCTGGATGGCACTGTTCTGGGACATCGTTATTACAGTGGTATTGGGTTAATGACTCGATGGGGAGATATGTTGTTATTGGGTACCGCTCCTCTCCAGAGGACTCTGTGAGCGGAATTGATGCAGAGCCCGCAGGTAAACGGAGTAAAGATTTATTGAGCAGTCAACGGTTGTTGGAACGTCAGCAGCTATTTTTAAACGCTGAGGTAAAGCTCAAATACTTGCTTTTAGATGCTTTATATCTCAACAGTCGGGTTTTAGGGTGGTCGGGTACCGATCCTGTGGAAGAGAGTGGAATTTAGCGGAGCATCTGGTTATTAAGTATAGACCAAAGGATGGTGAAATTGCTCAACGTTTCCGTCGTATGATTAGCGCATTTGAGTCCATGGTTCAGCAGTGGGAGGATGTCCGGGATAATAGGAAGCGTACTCAGTTAAGTGTTCAAATGGGGTTTAAGGAGAAAAGGGGAAAAGACAATGCCAAAGGTGTGTGGTATCACATTTATTATGCTCGCAGCAATAGTTATGATA
>JALXCH010000418.1 GCA_026991005.1 Calditrichia bacterium
ACCAGATTTACGCCACCATTGAGCAGGAAAACATGGAGCGGGTGTTGCTGGAAAAAGCACCTAAAATTGCCGTGTACACCCCGCCCAACAAACAACCCTGGGACGATGCCGTTACCCTGGCCCTCACATATGCCCAGATTGATTACGACAAGGTGTACGATGAAGAAGTGCTGGCGGGAAAACTGTACCAGTACGACTGGCTCCATCTCCATCACGAGGATTTTACCGGGCAGTATGGGAAATTTTATGGCAGTTTCCGCAATGCTCCCTGGTACATTCGGGAAGTGCAGGTGAACGAAGCGCTGGCGGCGAAATTAGGGTATCCCTCTGTTTCTGAAGAGAAAAAAGCTGTGGCTCGCGCTATTAAACAATATGTGGTGGATGGGGGATTTCTGTTTGCCATGTGTTCAGCTACCGATGCGCTGGATATTGCTCTGGCTGCCGAGGGTGTGGATATTGTGGATGTTCCCTTCGACGGCACCCCTCCCGATCCCAATTACCTGCAAAAGCTGGATTACAGCAAATGCCTGGCGTTCCAGAATTTTAAGCTTTACACCAATCCCATGGTGTACGAATTTTCCGATATCGACATCCCGCCCAGCTTTGCCCCGCGCATTCGCGACCCCGAGAGCGACTACTTTACCCTGTTCGAATTTTCCGCCAAATATGACCCGGTACCCACCATGCTCACCCAGGATCATGTCAATGTCATCAAGGGGTTCATGGGGCAAACCACCATGTTCAACCGGGAGAAAATTAAACCTTCGGTTATCATCATGGGAGAGGTGGAAGGAACCAACGAGGTGAAATATATTCACGGAAATTGCGGGAAAGGTACCTTTACCTTCTACGGCGGGCACGATCCGGAAGATTACACCCATGCCGTGGGCGATCCTCCCACGGATTTAAGCCTGCACAAGAACTCTCCCGGTTACCGGTTAATTCTGAACAACGTGCTCTTCCCCGCAGCCAGGAAGAAAAAACTGAAAACCTGAGGCCCGAATGGCTTCAAAAATTGTAGTGTTACCGCTTCCCTAATCCCCATAAAAAAGGTGAAAATTTAGCCGATTTTTCAAATGCAGAGGCTGAGAAGAAGCTAAAACATTACCTATACCGACGGGCTCTATTCGGATATTTGGAAATATGGGCAATCCGATAGGATGCTGTGCATTTGTACTCTATCGCTCCGCGATGGGCGAATTCTGTTTCAAAAAATTTTCTTATAAAATAAATATCGGACTCCGCAACCCGCCCCGTCCCGGAGGGACGGAATGCATTTAGCCCACTAAGTTTATTTGTGTGGATGGAATGCCAAACCCCATCTTTATCCTTTATCCCAGATGGGGAAACGTGTTCCGAAAATTTCGTATTAACATGAAGTACTTACATCGGGGAGGCATATATTTGAGATGGTCCACCATTCAGGAATGACTCTCCTTCCATTATCGAGTGACCATAGAGATGATAAGGATGAGAAGATTCTCAGACGACAGACCAGTGAACCGGAGAAATTTCATTATTTAATTTCCAAAATGTTGAAAATACTCGTTCGCCAACTGGGACGAGAAATGGACAAAATATAATATTGTAGTGGGAATACAAAATTCGTAATTTATTGTAAATATATAACTTAGCCCATATCGTTGTTCAACTTTGGTTAAATAAATTCTGGTCTCTGTGGCCAACTCCGTCCCGGAGGGACGAAATGCTCTTAGCCCACTGATTTATCTGTGGGAATCGAATTCCCACCCCACATTCACTCGTCCCGAAGGGACAGAATGAAAATATTGCTTCTGTGTAATGGCTGTTGGTGTTTTTTATTTCCTTTTTCCATTCCCGTCCTGAAATCAGACTTAAGCAAAAAATTGGGCTTTAGCCCAATTTGTATTGTGGACCACAAATTCACCATTCTTCCGGTAGATTTTCTGCAAAGTAAACTTGACCATGTTCATCGACATAGCGTTTTTACCCAGCCTCATAATCCGGAAGATACCTTCTCCAGATCAAATTTTCATTTCCGAAATTGAATTATCTATTAAATAGCTCGTTTAAGGAAATAAAAAAGCCCCCATAGAAGGGGGCTTTGAGGTTGTTTGTGTTACCGGAACTATTTCAGAAGAAGAATTTTCTGGGTGTGTGAATCGAAGCCTGCCTGTACCCGAACGATGTACATTCCGCTGCTTACTCGGGCTCCCAGGTCGTTCTTTCCACGCCAAACAATGGTGTACCACCCTGCTTTTTGAGGCTGATTCACCAGCGAGCGAACCAGACGCCCGTTTATGTCGTAAATATTAATTTCCACCTGGGTGGGATGGGGGATGGCGTAGGTAATGGAGACTTCCGGGTTAAAGGGATTGGGAAAGGCATTCTTCACTTCGAATCGCCTGGGAAGCAAATTCTGGAGTTCATCGCGGGAATAAACCACTTCACACTCTTTCAACTGGATGTGATTTCCATTCATTTCCTCTTCAATTAACCGGTAGGTGTAGGTTTCGTCGGGATGTACCGCTCTGTCTGTAAAGAAATAATCGGTCGGTTCGCTGCTGGTACCGTGTGCCCGTAACGCAGGGGCGGATTGGTAGCTGGCGATGGTTGTCCAGCTCGAATCCTGGCTGGTTTTGCGCATCAGAATAAATCCCCGGGTCATAATTTCACTTTCGGTACGCCAGTGCAGCCGGATTCCTTCCGGAACAATTTTGCCTTCGAACAGGGAAAGGGTAACAGCCAGGGAGTTATCACTTTCTCCTCCAATGCCAAATTCGGAGAAACCACCGGTGATGCCGGTCCATTCAACAACTGTACCAGAACCCGCGTAGTTATTGGTTCCAACCTTGGTCCAGGGATCGCTGCTGGTTTCCCGTTTAAGCAAAATCAAAGTGGAGTAATCCGAAATTCCCGACATACCGCTCAGGTCCAGGCTGAGGTTGTAGGTACCATCGGCTGTACCGGAGAGCTCCGTAATGCGCCAGTAGCGTTCGGGGGACACGTTAATGACCCCGGTGGGAAGACTTCCTACTATCCCCGGATCTCCGTCAATTTTAACCACTTCCAGTGTAACGTCACCGCTGTTGGCGGAAGTAAATTCAATGCTCGCCATGGCGTTCTGGAAGTTATGGCTACCTGTTTCTCCACCCAGGAAGGTGTGGAAGGCCTCACCCCGTATAGAGAAATCGTCGATAGCCATATCACTGTGCCATCCATCGGTTGTACCAGTAAACCGGATTCTTACCAGGGAAGATTTATATTCATTAAGATAGATTGTCGCTACTTTCCAGTCCCCTCCGTTTACACTTTGCTGCCCGGAAAAGTAAAGAACATTTGTGTGCCATTGTCCGCCTCCGTAAATATCCACCTGCAAATCCCCCATATCGGAACCATACATATTGTACCAGAATTCCAGGGTTGGATTGTTTAATCCACTGATGTCGAAATAAGGGGAAAGTAAAGTGGCTGTTTTATCAGGATAATTGGGAGAGGATGACTCTGTGTAAAGGTATTTTCCAGAACCGCTCGTGTGGTCATAATCTGGTCCGGTATCGGAAGAAGGAGTACTTCCAGAACGCGCCGACCAATTAAAATCATCGTCACTACTATTCACCCAGTCATCAGCCAGGGCTTCTCCATCGGGAAAGGCGTCGAAATTTTGAGTATAAGGGAATGTATTGTAGGTGTTGGCAGTTTCGGTGGTAAAAGACCAGATAGTTTCGCAACCGGTGGAAGTTCCCTGGTTATTACGAGGAACAATTTTTACGTAGTAAGTCGTATTGGAGGCTAACTGGTAGGTGTAAAACGTATCGCATATGGTGGTACCGTTTACAATGTTTGTGGGGGTTGCTGTTCCTCCTCCATCGGTACCAAAATAAAGGTCGTAACAGGTGGCGTCTGCCACTTTGTGCCAGGACAGGGTTGTGGAAAGAGGCACATCGGTGGCTCCGTCCTGAGGATCTGCCAGAGAGGTACAGCTCTGGGGCGGTTCCGAGTATTCATCAATTCCGCTGATAATTAAAGAGAAAGCCTGGGAGCCGTTGGTTAACGAGCCATCGTGGTCCACAATAATGGTGTAAGTTCCGGCCTCCGGATTGGCAATATACACCTGTTCCACATTATCCACATTGTTTTCGGAATTGTTGGTTGCCGCAGCTGTGGGATTGTCTCGATCCAGCTTCCAGGGATAATATGTTGTGCCATTGTGTACGATGCGCAGGTCCAGATCGTTAACCAGCATGGGATCGGGTGGGTCCAGAGCAGGGGCGACGGGAGTTCCGGGAGGATCCGTCCAGGCAATGGTAACTTTGAGGGCTTCATTGCCCGCTACATACACATCCCGGGTATATGTCCCTCCATTGTTTAAAACCAGTTCATCAATGACGTTTTGTTTGGTATCATCAGTAATCCGTTGCGCAGCTCTTTTGGCGTTTAACAATCCCCAGCCAAATTTATAATCGGGACCGGTGTAATCTCCGGCTTCATCGGCGGTATGAATAACCAGTGCTTTCAGGGTAGCGGAGCGCATGTACGCTCCACTGTGGGTATTATGATAATGTTGCTGGAGCAGCACCAGGGTTCCGGCCGCGTTGGGAGAAGCCATCGATGTTCCGCTCATTTCTCCGTAGGAATCGTCTGCATCGGCGAGTGTAGAATATAAATAATAACCATTTGCT
>JALXCH010000419.1 GCA_026991005.1 Calditrichia bacterium
TTTAACTTATCCTGAAATGTTTTTGGAAAAATATTTTGACCGAATAACTTATTATTGCACCTATGAAAAACGTAATGATCGAATCAATTACTTTCAATTACTGGGATATTAAGTTGACGCCAATGCGTCCCCTTCGGGACGGGTATTGGTTGGGGGTATTCCGTTCCCACAAATGAATTTGTGGGCTAGGTGCTAGGTGCATACCGTCCCTTGCGGCACGATTCCGTTCCTAGTTGTCATTGCGAGGATCCGTCCTGGCGGGAGACGAAGCAATCCCTTCCAAAATGTTAAGGATTGCTTCGCTCCATTACATTCCGCTCGCAATGACAGGCCGATGAATACTCCGAACTACGTTTTATCGGGCCGGGGGATTGGTTGGAAGGCATTCCGTTTCCACAAATGAAAAGGCTGTGTTAAAATAAAACTCAGAAGGATATTTAATCAAAATCGCGAATATTGTAGATCATCGGTTTATTTAGAACCGGAGTAATAAAGAACGTGTTGCTCAATCTTTATTTATTAGTGAATTTAATATTATTTTATGGCCATAAGAACTCAGCATTGAGATAATAGTAAAGAAATACTTCTTTTCGATGGTATTTCCCAGTCTTTAAATACAAGGTAAATCTAAAAATCATAGTGAATTAAAGTGTTTTTTATTGCCACGAGCTTGTAGCTCGTGGAAAATTGAATCCTCCCTTTTTAAATCAGGCTTTAGCCTAAAATGGGGCTAAAGCCCAATTTATAGTTTGGGCCTTAAGTTCCACGAGCTTTCCATAGGGATGCTGCGCAGAAAGCTCGGGGCTATATTTTGCTTTAGATGTCAATGAATAAATATTCTGTTGATATAGCATTTTTACACAGCCTCTTAAATATGGGAGTAATTTGAAATTCATAAGTTGTTTTTACTTTTGCTGATGCATAAACGGTATCCCCCGGGACATAACTGGCACAATTGTGCCAGTTTCGACACAACCACAGTCGTTATTTACCTTTTTTTCCACCAGCTTAATTCGTATATTTTCAAAAGGATAGAAAATTTTTCTCCCTTTGCCATATTTCCTGGCATAAAGGTTGTTAAAAATAAAGTAACTTCAGTTTAACCCAAAAACGAAGGTCTATCCATGGAAAAACAAAATCTGCAATTCGACCCGAGTATGGATCAAAAAGTTGTTGCCGTGATCAAAGGTTTAATTCTGGATGCAACCCGTAAGGCCAATTCCGGGCATCCGGGCGGCGCCATGTCCTCTGCCGATATGGCTTATGTGTTGTTTAAAGACTTCCTGCGCTTCAGTCCCGATAACCCGGATTGGTTTAACCGCGATCGCTTTGTCCTCTCTGCCGGGCACGAATCCATGCTGCTTTATTCCCTGCTCACCCTGATCGGTTACCTGACGCTGGATGATTTAAAAGAATTTCGTCAATTCGGGAGTTTAACCCCGGGGCACCCGGAAGCGGATTTAACTCCCGGGGTGGAAGCTACCTCCGGTCCGCTGGGGCAGGGCGTGGGCATGGGCGGTGGCATGGCCATTGCCGAGGTGCTGCTGCGTGCTCTGCTGGGCGATGATGTGATGAACCACTACACCTACGTTCTGGCCGGGGATGGAGATTTACAGGAACCGGTGGCGCTGGGTGCTTCTGCCATTCTGGGACATCTGAAAATCGGGAAATTGATTATGTTTTACGACCGCAACCGGATTCAAATTTCCGGTCCCACTTCCCGGGCAGATAGTACCGATATTGCCACGGTATTCCGGGGATTCCACTGGCACGTGCAGGAGATTGACGGCCACAACCACGAGCAAATCCGCGCCGCCATCCTGGCCGCCCGGGAGGTTAGCGACCGTCCCAGCCTGATTATCGGAGACACGGTAATGGCGAAAGGTGCTGCCACACGCGAAGGCGACCACGAAACCCACGGCGCTCCCCTCCCACCCGAAGAAATTGCCGCCACGAAAGAAAAATTGGGACTTCCTCCCGACCAGACGTTTTATTTACCGGAAGATGTGCTGGATTACTTCCGCCAGCGCTTTCCGGAATTACGAAAAGCCGAGCGGGAATGGAATACCCGGGTAGAGGAAAAGTTACATTCCGACCCACAATTCAAAGCTCTGTGGGAGGTGGTGAAGGAAGGGAAACTCCCCGAAAAGTTTGATTTACCGCAATTCAACCCGGGCGATTCCGTGGCTACCAGGGGTGCTTTTGGCAAAATACTGGCCGCACTGGCCGACCAGGTACCCAATCTGGTGGGTGGTTCCGCCGACCTGGAACCCTCCAATGCAACCCGCGCTTTTATGGAGAAAGTGGGCGATTTTGGTCCCAACAATCCCACCGGGCGCAATTTTGCCTTTGGGGTACGGGAATTCCCCATGGGAGCGTTGCTAAACGGAATGGCACTGCACGGTGGGCTGCGTCCCTTCGGGGCGACCTTCCTGGTATTTGCCGATTACGAACGCCCCGCCCTGCGATTAAGTGCCATGCAGCACGTTCCGGTGCTCCACGTATTTACCCACGATTCGTTTTACGTGGGGGAAGATGGGCCAACCCACCAGCCGGTGGAGCATCTGGCTTCGCTGCGAGCCATTCCCAATTTTGTGGTACTGCGACCGGCAGATGCCACGGAAACTGCCGCGGCCATGGAAGTAGCGCTGGCCGAGAAAAAACGTCCCACAGCACTGATTCTCACCCGGCAAAAATTACCGGTGCTGGATCGCTCGCAACTGGCTCCGGCCGATGGCGTCCGTCGCGGCGGCTACATCATCTACGGTAAAGAGAACGAAACTCCGGACATTATTTTGATTGCCACCGGTTCCGAAGTACACCTGGCTCTGAATATTGCCCGGGAACTGGAACAGGAATTCAAGGTGCGGGTGGTTAGCATGCCTTCCACGGAATTATTCGACGAACAACCGCGGGAATATCGCCACAAAGTGCTACCTCCCGGGGTAGAATTCCGTGTGGCTCTGGAAGCAGGAGTGACATTCGGCTGGGAAAAGTACACCGGATGCCACGGCTTTGTGTACGGCTTGAATCGCTTCGGTAATTCCGCACCGTACAAAAAGCTGGAGGAAGCCTACGGGTTTACCCCCCAGCATCTGGTTCCGCTGATTCGGGAAAAATACGAGCAGTATCGCGAACAGAAAGGATAAACAAATTCCCGGAAAGCGAGGATTCTTCAAAACAGGGTAAACATTTACCCGGAGAAATAGAGGTTCTATCCACCGCAGGAAAATAAAAGCGACCGGGCAGCATTTGCGAAGCTTCCGGAGATTTCGAGCGTTACGGAGCAGTGGTGAACCTGAATGGAGGTTTCACAATAATTTCAACCATAAAAAGCATGAAAAAAAGGAGGTCTGAACAATGCCATTAACTACCCCTAAAGAGATTTTTCCCAAAGCCTACGAAGGCCACTATGCAATTGGGGCTTTCAACGTAAACAATATGGAAATATTGCAGGGCATCATGTGGGCGGCAGAGGAAGAGAAATCGCCGGTGATTCTGCAAATTTCCGCCGGTGCGCGTAAGTATGCCGGGCACAACTACATCATCAAAATGGTGGAAGCGGCGGTGGAAGAAAGTACGGTACCGGTGGTTCTGCATCTGGATCACGGGGCGAATTTCGAGATTTGCAAGGAAGTGATTGACGGCGGTTTCACCTCGGTGATGATTGACGGTTCCCATCTGCCCTACGAAGAGAACATTGCCATCACCAAAAAAGTGGTGGATTATGCCCACGAGCGGGGCGTATGGGTGGAAGCCGAGCTGGGCCAACTGGCGGGAATTGAGGAGCATGTGGTGGCCGAAAAAAGCGTTTTCACCGATCCCGACCAGGCCGTGGAATTTGTGGAGCGTACCGGCTGCGATTCTCTGGCTATTGCCATTGGTACCAGCCACGGCGCGTACAAATTTTCCGGCGAGCCCAAACTGGATTTCGACCGGTTGAAAAAGATTACGGAACTGCTTCCGGGATATCCGCTGGTTCTGCACGGGGCTTCTTCGGTGCCGCAGGAATTTGTGGAGATGGCGAACAAATACGGTGGTAAAATTGCCGGAGCCCGCGGAGTACCGGAAGAGATGCTGCGCGAAGCGGCGAAATACGGGGTGTGCAAAATCAATATCGACACGGATATTCGGCTGGCCATTACGGCAACGGTGCGTAAAGAGTTGTGGGAACATCCCGAGAATTTCGATCCCCGCAAATTTTTAGGTCCGGCCCGCGATGCGGTAAAAGCAATGGTACAACACAAAATCCGAAATGTACTGGGTAGCTCTAACAAAGCCTAATCTCCGGATTCCGGGAACGGTGGCCATCCACCCTTCCCGGAAAAACCCGACACGTTAAAAGAAACGAGGAAACCATGATTTACATTGCACCTTCCATCCTTTCGGCGGATTTACTCAAGCTGGAAGAGCAGGTTCGTCTGGTGGCAGAGAACGGGGCGGATTTCATCCACATCGATGTCATGGATGGGCATTTTGTGCCCAACCTCACCTTTGGGCCCAACATGGTGGCTGCCGTCAAACGGATTACAAATATTCCGCTGGACGTGCATTTAATGATTTCCAACCCCGACCAGTACATCGACCATTACGTGGATGCCGGAGCGGATATTTTAACGGTGCATCAGGAAGCCTGTGTGCATCTGCACCGCACTATTCA
>JALXCH010000420.1 GCA_026991005.1 Calditrichia bacterium
TAAATAATATGGCAAAAGGTGTTATTAAACAGATTATCGGGCCAGTAATCGACCTGGAATTTGAAGAGGGGCAGCTTCCTAATATTTACAATGCGGTAAAAATAACCCGGGACGATGGTTCGGATTTGATCCTGGAGGTCCAGCAGCACCTGGGCGAAAATATCGTTCGGTGTGTGGCAATGGATTCCACCGATGGATTAACCCGGGGAATGGAAGCCGAAGACCTGGGGCAGCCGATTAGCGTACCGGTAGGACCGGAAGTTTTGGGACGGTTGCTCAATGTCATTGGCGAGCCGATTGATGAGCGGGGTCCCATAAAGACCAAACAGCGATTTCCCATTCATCGCGAAGCACCAAAATACGAGGATTTGAATGTAGAAACTGAACTGCTGGAAACGGGAATTAAGGTTATCGACTTACTGGAACCTTATTCTAAAGGTGGAAAGACCGGGTTGTTTGGTGGTGCCGGTGTTGGGAAAACGGTATTAATTATGGAATTGATTCGTAATATTGCCACCGAGCATGGTGGAATTTCCGTTTTCTCCGGAGTAGGCGAACGAACACGTGAAGGGAACGACCTGTGGCTGGAAATGCAGGAGAGCGGAGTGCTGGAGAAAACAGCATTGGTGTTTGGACAGATGAACGAACCTCCGGGTGCCCGGCAGCGAGTGGGACTCACCGGATTAACCATTGCCGAATATTTTCGAGATGTGGAAGGGCGTGATGTGCTACTGTTTATCGATAATATTTTCCGTTTCACTCAGGCCGGTTCCGAAGTATCTGCGTTGCTGGGACGAATGCCTTCGGCTGTAGGTTACCAGCCCACTCTGGCTACCGAAATGGGTGAATTGCAGGAACGGATTACCAGTACCAAGCACGGATCCATTACGTCCGTTCAGGCAATTTACGTTCCCGCAGATGACTTAACCGACCCGGCTCCCGCCACAACCTTCGGCCATCTGGATGCAACTACCGTGCTCTCCCGGCAAATTGCAGAGATGAGTATCTACCCTGCGGTAGATCCACTGGAATCGACTTCCCGGATTCTGGACCCACGCATTGTGGGAGAAGAACACTACATGGTTGCCAAAACGGTACAGGAGATTTTACAGAAGTACAAAGATCTGCAGGATATTATTGCTATTCTGGGAATGGATGAATTGTCAGATGAAGATAAAATCATTGTAGCGCGCGCACGTAAGATTCAGCGTTTTCTCTCCCAGCCCTTTTTTGTTGCCGAACAATTTACCGGACGACCCGGGAAATATGTCCCCTTGGAAGAGACCATTCGTGGGTTTAAGGGAATCATCGAAGGCCAGTACGATGATATTCCGGAACAAGCTTTTTGGATGGTTGGTACAATTGACGAAGTTTTAGAGAACGCAAAGAAGATGGCATAAGTCTGTGATCTTTATTAGAAGTACGCAAATATAATATATCGGGGAAAAATCTCGATTTTTCCCCTTATTTTTAAATTCACCTCAAGAAAAAAGACTAAAGTTTCACCTTTAACCATCGATTATAGGTTTATCGTTATGGAAGCGAATGTATTAAATATCGAAATTACCACGCCGGAGAGAAAATGGGTTTTTGATCGGGCCGTGTCTTGTAGTGCCCCGGGTGTCAAAGGAGGGTTTCAGGTTTTGTATAATCATGCACCTTTACTCAGTCAACTGGAAATTGGGGAAATTAAAATTCAATTGGATGATGGAAGTATCTCTTATTTTGCGACCAGTGGTGGATTTCTGGAGGTTTTAAATAATAAAGTGTCGTTGTTGTTGGAAACCTGTGAACGAGCGGATGAGATTGACCTGGAGCGGGCGCAGCGTGCTGCGGAGCGCGCACGAGAGCGATTGAAACAACGAGACCCCAATATTGATTTTGCACGGGCTCGAGCGGCACTTCAGCGTGCCATAAATCGGATGAAAGTTGCCAATAAAATGGTAAATGTGTCCGGATAAATTTGCATTGACTATTTTTTTTCGTATATTTTTGAAAACAAAAATTTTGGTCACGCACATGAGACGAAATATTATCCTCATTTTAATGGTTCTTTTGCTCTTGCCCGGCATTTTTTCTCAAATACAAGCCCAAACTATGCCGGTGGATACCACGAAACTCAAGCTGCTTATCCGCTATATGGGAGAATTGGAATTTCAATTGGCACTTCAGAAGTATGTGGAAAACCTGTATGTTGATTATGGATTTGAAAATTTACCCCGGGAGAAATTTTTAATTTCTCTAATGCGCCTGGTCAATTTTGAAATAAGAAATCGGGTAAAAGATCCAGAAACCATTCGGGAAAAATATTTTGATGGTTTGCGACATCAGTTGGAAGAAGTCCGAGCTTTACGTACCAGGCTTCATTCTGCTGGAATTACCGAACTGGATAATTATATTGATGAACTGGAAGCGCGAATGCTGCTTGCCTTAAAACGGGGTACTGTAGATTACAAGCAGAAAAAATTATTCGATGATGCGCTGCAGGCCCTCTACATTGCAGAAGAAACCATTAAAATGGGTAAAGCGCCTTCACCTGAAAAGGTTCTTCCGCAAAAAGTGATACCGGAATCTACCGAAAATGTGGAGGACCTCCAGAAAATTGAAATTGATGTGCCTGTAAATATTTTTGGGTTGTTTGAGGAGTGGAAGAAGACTCAGGAATTTGATTTCAATAAACGATTACTGGAGATTAAAGTTGTTCGAAGCAAATTATTTAAATCCGGGACGCTGAGTGATATTCAACGTATGTTCGTGAACCAATTGCGTTACGCTTACATTTCTTTCAATAATTACGACTACGACCTGGCCGATCGTTTGTTGGAAGACCTTATTCAAACGTATTCCCAGGTTGGAGTAAAAGATTTTGAAGATGTGTACTTTTACTGGGGCGAAAGTAATTTTGCCCTGGGACGCTATTTGCGCGCTCAGGAAATTTACCAGAAACTAATTCAGCAATATCCAGGTTCCCAATACCTGGCAAAAGCCTACGGACGATTGATTGAAATTGCATATGAACTGAAGCAGCCTCAGAAATTACTGGAATATTTTGCCCATTACCAAAATGTTGCTTCTCCGGCGAATGAAGAATATTTTGACATTCAATTTATTGTCGGGCTTACCTTATATAAAAATGGTGATTTCAATCGTGCCCTGGATGTATTGATGGGATTTCCTCAGGATAATCCGTATTATTCGTTTGCCCAATACCTGATAGGAAGCATTTATGCCGCAGCGCAGAACTACGATATGGCTAAGGATGTTTTCCAGAAGCTGATTGCATCTAAGGATACTCCGGCCGGGATTTATTCCAGAGCTCTGTATAAATTAGCCCTCATCCATTTTGAGCAGGGTGCATATCTTTCCGCCATTGAAGCGCTTAGTTTTATTCCCGAAAGTTTTTCTCGCTACGATAAAGTGCTGAATGTGTTGGCCTGGTCTTTTTTCATGTTCGAAAGAGAGCGTACTGATGACCCGACTCGACGAGATTACAGTCAAGCCAAGTACTATGCGAAAAAATTGCTGGATGAGTATTACGGCTCGGAACATCGAATGGAGATGGAAAGCCTGTTGGCTTATATCGCGCAACAGGAAAATCATCCCGATGTTGCAGTCGATTTTTACAAAGATGTTTATCAGTCTAAAGTGAAGAAAAAAGATGTGTTAGATTTCCTGAAAGAGCGAGACCGGATTGATTCGCTTTATGCCAGAGCAAAATATTTGAAGGAACTGGCTTTGCAACGAAATGATCCGGATGCCTATATTAAGGCATCAGATTTGGTGAGTGAGATTGAGCGGAAAAAATACGAATTGGAACTGTCAGAAATGAGCCCGGTTGGCTCAGAATTAATGAATACCTTGAACGATTTATTGTACCAGATGAGCGAATTGCGTAAATTGCGAGCTGAAGCCCAAGCAAAAGGGAATACCCATGCAGTAGCTAAAATCGATAGTATGATGATACGCATTTCTGTTGTTTTGAATTGGTTCCCGGAAAAATATTTACGGCAGGCAAGCGTGTACAATTTATTCGATGCATATCCGGTAACTCGATTGGTTACGGAATACGAATATCGATCCCGGAAATACCAGCGGATGCGTCAGGAAATTCAGAACGAGATAAATCGCATCGATACTCAGATAGCAACACTTCAGGAAAAGAGTAGAATGGCTCAGGCTCGGGGAGATTACAGAGAAGTGGTTCGGATTGAACAGGATATTGCTCGTTTACGTGAGATTCGTAAAAAGTATGACCAGACTTATGCTGCAACGTTCCGTCTTTCTACCGGACGTAATTATCCGGAGTTTGATCAATGGGGCGATTTTGGTGCTTTTGGTATTATTGATGTAAAGTTTGGGCAGCGTGCCCGTCTGGAAAAGCGAATGAAAGAGATCTCCCAGCTTTATTCGGAGGTAAATAAATTACTTAATAAACGCCGAGAAATAGTTGAAGATAAACTGAGACGAATCGACGAAGAGATTCGTTTTATGACGATGAAAGCGAGGTTGGAAGAAAGAAAACGCATGCGAGCCGAAAGGGAAAGGGAATTCCGCGAAAATTATTTTGATCAACGAACAAGTGAATTTGAAGAAAAATAAGAACCAATATATGAAATGGTGTATAAAATGAGAATGGTTCACAAAAAAATATTTCTGAATCTATCTTTTATTTTTCTTTTAGGGATGTTCCTTTTTCCTTTATCCTCCCGAGCACAGGAGCAGGAAATTACCGTTAGCGATTCTTTGCTGGAAAAGTTTTCCATCGAGGAATTGGTTAAATTGAAAAAGATGCTGGAGCAGGAAAAACAGCGTATCCTGCAAAAACGGGAGCTAGATCTGGAACGGGGTATTAAAATTGGTAAAGATTTTTTAAATCAATCCCGGGAAGAAAATGAAAAACAGGATTACATTCTGATTCGCGTTGCAGAATATTATATAGATGAAGCAGATGCTGCTTATGATCGTGCCGTCGAGGAATATAATCGGAAATACGATGAATACGAGCAGCAACAAAAATTGTATGAAGAAGGCAAGTTGAAGGTTGAACCACAGCCACCTACTTTCCCGCAGAAAGATTATTCTAAGGCTATCGCGATATATGATCTAATTCTGGCTAATTTCCCGGAATCTGAAATGGCGGATGACGCCCTCTACAACAAAGCGTTTTTATTAAAGCAGATGGGAGAAGAGAAAGCAGCGCAAAAGGTTTTTCTGGAACTGCTGGATAAATATCCAGATAGTAAATACGCTCCTGAAGCATATATGCAGTTGGCTGAATATTATTTTCAGGCCCGATTAGGGCAAAATCGCGAAGAAACTATTCGCAATTTGCATAAAGCGGCTCAGTTGTACAAAAATGTTCTGCAATATAAAGATTCTCCTCGTTATGATGAAGCTCTGTACAAATTGGGATGGACCTATTATCGATTAGCAGCGGATAATCCGCAATATTACCGGGATGCCATTACTTATTTTACTATGGTAATACAGGACATTGAACGATTAAAGGATCTGGATCCGGAGGGGAAATATGTCCGCTCCAATATTGAACCAGAAGCCATTCAATATCTAGCGGCTTCTTTTGTGGATACCAGTTACAATAAAGAGGGAGTTATAAAGGCGAAGAGATTTATTGAACGATTGGGAAAACCCAAATGGGGAGTGGATGTTTTTGCTCGCATGGGGGATCTCTATGCCCGGATTGTGGATTATTCTAACAGCATTTTAGCTTACCAGACGTTATTAGAGATTTATCCGGATTATGCTTATGCTCCTGTTATTCGGAAAAAGATAGCGGATGTGTATTTGGAAGCCAACCAGCCAGAGAAAGCTTTTGAAGAACGGCAAAAACTGTTCGAAAGTTATAATCCAAATACCGAGTGGTACGCTCGGATGGAAGAAAGCGATCGTGCGGATCGCATTGCGGTACTGGATACAGCACTTACTCTAAGCGAAGAAGCATTACGGGCTAATATTATTTATCAGCTTGCCACTGCTCAGAAAATGGAGCATACCGGTCAGGATACAACTTCGGCGTATAATAAATTTGTAGATTTATGTAAACTGTATCTGGAAACATTCCCTACTCATGAAAATGCTTATGAAATTAACTGGTCCATGGCTTTTGTCCTGGATACTAAGCTTCACCGTTACAAAGAAGCGTTTGAAGAATACTTACGGGTAAGTAACGATTATCTGGAAGATACTCATCGGGAAGACGCAGCAAACAATGCTATTGCAGTAGCTCAGACGCTGGTAGAGTTAAAGCGTAGTTCCATGGATACTACCCAGATTGCTGGGGTTGATATGGCTCAAATGACCGCGCAAGAGCTGACAGAAGAAGAAAAAATGCTGGCCGAGGCTCTGGATAATTACATTAAATTATTCCCCAATAGCGAGAAAACGGCTTCTTATTTAGCCAGTGCCGGAGCATTGTACTACCAGCACCGTCAGTTTGATCTGGCACGAAAGTACTACAAAACTATGGTAAGTCGTTTTCCGGAAGCCCAGCAAAAGAATATTGGGCTTATTTCTTTGATGAATAGTTATTTCTTCCTGGGTAAATATCAGGATGCTGAATTTGTGGCTAAAAAGATTCTGGAGAGCGAAGGGGTGCCTGAGGATCAGAAAGAAGTGGCACGGAAACGAATTGGAGAATCCATTTATAAGAATGCTGAACGTCTGGAACAAGAGGAAAAATATGTGGAGGCAGCCAAAGAATATTATCGGGTTTACACGGATGCCCGATATTATTCTGAAATTGTAGATTTAGCATTATTTAATAGTGGTAGAAATTACGAAAGAGCAGGAGAGTGGCAGAAGGCTATTGCAGTTTTCGACACACTGGTGGTTAATTTTCCTGAATCAAAATATCGTTTAATTGCTCTGGGACACATTGCTGATGACTACAAACAGATGGAAGATTATGCAAATGTGGCTGCCACGTATGAACGGATTTACAAATTGTATCCTCAGAATAAGGATGCAGAAGTGGCTCTTTATAATGCCAGCCTATTTTACGCCAAAGCCAAGGATTGGAATAATGCTATTCGTATTAATGAGCTTTATATTGCCAATTATCCCAATAGCAACGATGCAAAAGATTTGTTGTTTGAAAATGCGCGATACTATTTAAAATTAGGCGATCTGGCTGCAGCCAATAAAATTTATGATGAATTTGCTAAGCGATATCCTAACGATAGCCGCAGTGTGGAAGCATTTTATCGCAGGGGAGAATATTATTTTGAAAACGGGCAATATGATTTAGCGCGGCAGGAATTTCAGAAAGCTATTGCAAAAAGCAACGAATATGCACGTACAGGACGTGACCCCAATTTGTATTTTGCTTCCGAGGCCTATTATAAATTGGGAGAAATTGAATACCAGGAATACAAAGCAATAACTCTGGGATATCCGGAAGCAAATTTCCGGCAACAAGTGCAACTGAAGAAAGAAAAATTAAAAGCGGTAATTGATGCTTTTACCAAAGTAATTCAGATGGGATCGCTTCGTGGTTTCGAGGCAATGTACAAAATTGCTGAAGCTTATGAAGATTTTGCAGATGCCATTGTAAATCAGGAGTTACCACCTAATTTAACTCCCGAGCAGGAACTGGTAGAACGCGATCGAATTTTCAAAGCATCTGTTCCAGCCTACGAGCGAGCGGTTGAAGAGTATAAAAATGTGATAAAGAACATTCCCATTTATGCAGAAAAGTTGGAAATTTCCTTGTTCGATACCACTGAATCTGTAATTGAGCCGGATTCGACTGCTCAAGCGCCAGAAGATAGTCTGGCGAATTTGAAAAAGGAAATGGTGATTGATAGTACCCGGGAGGTGGCTCTTAAATGGTATCATCAAGCGCAGGAGAAAGTTTCTTCCATCCTTTACGGAGTGGCGAAACGTTCGGAACAATTCATCGATGCTTATTTGCGTCAAACCCCTCCGGGCGAAGATATGGTTTATCTTTCCTGGAAAAAAGTATTGTTGCAAAAAGCGGTGGCACCTGCTATTCGGGTAACTATTGAAGCCCATTTGAAAAATATTAAAATTTCGAATGAATTGGGTCTAAAAAACAAATATGTGGAAGAATCTAAGCGTAAAATTTTATTGGTTAGTAAATTACTGGCTGATGAATATGGTAAACTGGTATTTAAAGCAGCAGATTTATACGAAACCCAGATTCCTGTTTTAATAGACTTAGTAGAGGGCGGGGAGTCGGCGACTACTCCGGATGGAATGAATTCCATGGATTATAACGATCAGATGATGAGTATTATTGATTACATGAATGAATTCATGATGCGCGCTATTCATCAATATGAACAGACATTAAAATTTGCGCAAGAGAATAACATTGAAAATGATGCAGTGCTTACTACGGAGGACCATTTATTTAATCGTTCATACGAAGGTGCGATGAGAATGCTTGATCTTGCAAGTATCGCTGAGGAAAAGCGAGACTATTTCAATGCTTTATCGGATTCCACTGGCCTTCAGAAATATCAGTTGGGTGTCGTGTATTTTGACGACCAGCGTTCCAGTTTGCGAGATTATGCCAAGCAGGCGCTGGAAAACAGTTATCAAATTAGCAAAGATTTTCATATCGATAAAAATGTGTGGGTTACTTTGATTCTGGCGAAACTGGTTGAATTAGATCCCGCTAAATATATAGGAGATCTTCCTCGAGAAAAATTTATTGTACAATCCGATACTACCTGGCTGGCTTCTACTGAATACGATATGAATTGGCTGGAAGTAAACTTTGACGATTCCGGTTGGAAAAATGCAGTAGAGGTTCTGTTACCTCCAGATCTGTATTTTGCTTTGTTCGATTCTCTGGGGGTGAATCCTCCTTCTATCTGGGTATGGCAACCCCAAAAACAACCTTCGGTTGTAGCGCCAATAGATACTTCTAAGGGGATGGATACCACTGGTACGGATAGTGTGGCAATGGATACTACCGGTGCAGACACCACCCAACCTGCAAGAACGTTAGAGTTAATGGATAAAGAACCTGTCGATGTTACTCAAACGGCGGAAACAACAGATACGGTTCAAATTGCTCAGGTAGACTCTCTGGAGCCTGATACGCTCACTGCCTATTTCCGGAAACACTTTAATTTACGTAATCAGGTGATAAAGGGTTGGGCTCTCATTACCGCGGATGACGAGTATCATATTTATTTAAATGGAGAGTACATCAAAGGAGATGAAACTGCGTTGTTTGAAAGTGTAGATAGTATCTCCTATATTGAAATCGGTGATTTCTTGCATAGGGGTGAGAATGTTGTGGCTGTTGAAGTGACCGATTTCGATGGACCTCCCCGTTATGGATTCCGTTTTTACATGAAATTGGAGTTACTCCCGGTAGAAGTGACTTCTGCGGCTGAGAAAATTCGCCGTGCGGCGGCCGAGAATATAGATGAGCAGGAATTGATGCGTACGGTGTTATTAAATAAAAATAGAATTATAGCCCATTAAACGAGGCAGAGTTATGAAGTGGTTATTCTTTTTAATAGTAATGCTTTTTTGGGAGTCAGTCCTTGCCCAGCCTCAAACTAATAATCAGAGGCAAAACCAGGGACAAACTCCGGCTGTTATCGACCTGACCGAACGTGCAATCACAATATCGGCGCGGATGGAGCTCCCTAGGGTAAAGATGTTTAGCCGTCGGCTTAAGCCGGATTTTAAAGAAATTACGATGGAAAAATCGTTTGTAAACGAACTTTCGACCCAGGCCGAAGAAATTCAGTTTCGTCCTATTACCAGTGGTAAGGTAAAACCAATTAAAAATCTAGAAGCATTATTAAATAAAAAAAGGTTTTAGCAAGTAATTTTCAGACGATAATTATACAAACTTAAGGAGGAATTTTCTATGGGTTCTTCTGTCCAATTCTGGAAACACTTTTTCGAAAATTTTAGTACCAACTCTTCCGGTTTTATTTTCATGTGGCTGATTCTTATCTTCTTCATCATTGCTCTGGCCATTGCTATCGAACGGATTTATTACGTTATGGTGCGTTCCAATGTGAATGCCGACAAATTTATGATGGAAATTCGGAAACTGGTTACCAGTGGAAATATTAAACGGGCAATTGAGTTGTGCGAGCAGGGAAAGCAAAAAGCGTTGCCTTACGTGGTATTGGCAGGACTTAAGAAAGTTGCCGAGAGTGAGAGCCTGGATTTCCGGTCTATTCAAAATGCTGTGGATGAAGGTACACTGGAGGTTATTCCGCAGCTGCAGAAACGCACCAATTATTTATCCATGTTAGCCAATGTTTCCACATTAACCGGTCTCATGGGAACAATTTATGGTCTGATTATCGCTTTCGAGGCTATCGGTGGTACCGATATTCCGGAAGCAGATAAACCGCGTATTCTGGCACAGGGTATTTCGGTGGCTATGAATACTACCATCTTTGGTCTGGCGGTGGCAGTACCCACGTTGATTATTTACAATATTATTCAAAACAAAACCACGCAGATCATCGATGAGATGGATGAACATCTAGTGAAATTAATTAATTTAATTACTGGTAACCGTTAATCAACAATAGAAGGTTGTTGCAATGGCTTACAAACCATCAATGCGTCGGCATCAGAAGATCGAGGCGATGGCGCTCGATATCCGACCTGTTATGAATTTGATGGTCGTGCTTATTCCGCTATTGTTGGCAGGTTCGGTATGGACCAAATTGGCTATTCGGGAACTTAATTTGCCTCCTAAAAAGGCAGGGGGCGGGAGTGTGGAGACAGAAAAACCCTATGAACAGCAGAAACGTCTTGGGTTGCAGGTCATTATTTCTAAAAATGGATTTTATATTGGTACCCGAAGTGGCTATTTGCAAGCCGAAGAAGCTAAACGTGAAGAAGGAGCGCCGCCATCTGTGCCTCTGAAAGAGAATGGAACGTACGATTTCAAAACACTACAACAGAAACTGATTCAAATTAAAGAAAAAATTAAGAATACCGATTTTGCAGATAAAGATGCCATAATTTTGACTGCGGAAGCGGATATCCTGTACAAGTATATTATTAAAACTATGGATTATGTGACAACATATGAGGATGAGAATGGGTTTAAAAGAGATCTGTTTCCGCAAATAATTATTGGTCAAATTATTCTGTAATGATTTTTAAAGAAAAGAGGAAAAACTATGGCGTTTATTCCTTCGAGACGCAAAAAACATCTTAAGTTCGAAAAAGAGGATTTAAATCTGACCTCTATGATGGACATGATGACCATCATACTCCTTTTTTTGCTAAAAACGTATTCTACCACAGGTCAGATTATGACTCCATCCGAAGATTTGAAGCTGCCTTATTCTCTCAGTGATAAGCAGCCCAAAAAGGAACTGACTGTATCGGTAACCCGTCACGATATTTTGGTTGGTACGGATGTGCTGATGAGTTTGCAAGATCTGAATATGAATGAGAATTTAATTCAACCATTGTTTATGCGGTTGAAGGAATTGGCAGAGGAAGCCAAAAAAAATGAAGCCCAATTCGGAAAACCATTTACCCACGAGGTTATCATTGAAGCGGATGAAAATACCCCATTCCAGATATTAGTTAAGGTATTGTATACATGTGGTCAGTCAGAATACAATAAGCTTAGGTTATTAACCTATCAGGGTGAAGAATAAAATTTACTGGAGAGAGGAAGATTCATCATGGCAGATCGTAAAAATAGCGCTCCAGGTGCAGCGGTCCCGGGGAAGGGGGGAGCACAGGGATTTAAACTGGCAGGTTTTCCCAAAGAATTCGAGCGAAGTTTCTGGGAATATTTCGATAAGCGCTTTTATGCCATTTTATTAATTACCTGGGTAGTGTTATATGGTTTTGTATTTTATATGACGTCCCGGGATTGGCGGATATCGGAGCAGGAAAAGGAAAAGATTAAACAGATTTATATGAAGCAGCTTTACGCCGAGATTATGACCCCGGAAGAGAAGGTGACCACGGAGGAAGAAGGCGGTGGAATGGTGGCTGAAGAAGTTGCTCCAAAGGAAGAAAAATTAAGTGAAAAGTCTCAGAAATTAGTAAGTGAGTCTTCTGCCGAGAAGGTAAAACGGCGTCGTGCCAGTCGAGGAGCCCGTCGTGCAAAACGTGCCAAGATGGAACAGGAAGCTGCAGGATATGGTGTGCTGGCTGCTTTAACCGCTGCGGGGGGTGGCGGAACAGGCGAAGCTTATGCTGACGTGGGAGATTTTGGTGGTACGCAGGGAGTAGTAGATGCATCCAAAGTTGTTGGTGGGACAGCTGCACTTCGAGAAGCTGCTGGAAGAGGAGAACGTACCCGCATTGCAAAAGGTGGTAATATTGGAGGTGAGGTTGGCGAAACAGGCATTGATGATCTTGTGAGTGGTACAGGGGTTTCCGAGAGTGTGAATGTCACACGCAGGGGTACCATCAAATTAGCGCAAGAAACAAAGGTAACGGGACGTGGTGCCGGTGCTTCAGGAAGGGATCCTGAAGTAATTGATGCCGTAATTAACCAAAATAAAGCCTCGGTAGAATATTGCTATCAATCTCAGCTGAAAATTGATCCCAACCTGCGGGGCGAAATTTTACTGAGTTTTGTAATTCTTCCCAATGGTCGCGTGGGTGCTGTAAAGATTCTTCGGTCGACTTTGAATAACAAGAAAGTAGAAAAGTGCATAATTCAAGCCGTCCGGCGCTGGCGAAACTTCCCCAAATTAACCAATTCGCGTGCCGAAGTAACCATTCGAACAAAATTCATTTTTGGCTAATTTAAGCAGAAATTTGTTTTGGCGCAGTTCGGTGAATCTCCGGGCTGCGCTTTTTTATTGATATCCTCGGGATTACCTTTCGAAAATGCATTTGTTCTTGTGACTGAACTGCTTTATATTTTTGCTCAAATTGAGTAAAAACATTGGAGAGATATCTTGAACTGGAAACGAACCCATACTTGCGGCGAATTGCGGAAAGAACATGTAGGAAAAACAGTAGTTTTAAACGGTTGGGTGGATGGTTGGCGCGATCTGGGTGGGATGTTTTTTATTGACTTACGAGACCGATATGGAAAGACCCAGGTGGTGTTTTCACCAGAAATCTCCCCCGAAATTTACCAGCGCGCCAAGAAATTACGGTCAGAATTTGTGGTAGCGATTCGTGGAGAAGTACGTACCCGCCCCACTGAAGCATTGAATCCCAGAATTCCTACCGGGGAAATTGAAGTGTATTGCCAGGAGTTCGAAATTCTAAACACCTGCAAAACCCCACCTTTCGAACTTAAAGAATATGTGGAGGTCTCGGAAGATTTACGGTTAAAATATCGTTATCTGGATTTGCGCCGTCCCGAGCTTCAAAAAAATTTTTTGTTACGGCATCGTGTTGCTCAAGTAACCCGTCAGTTTTTTAGTGAACACGGTTTTTTGGAAATTGAAACACCCTTTTTAACCAAAAGCACACCGGAAGGTGCCCGGGACTTTCTGGTACCTTCTCGTATGTATCCCGGAAAATTCTATGCGCTTCCCCAATCCCCTCAAACGTACAAACAGATTCTTATGGTAGCGGGATTCGACCGTTATTTCCAGATTGTAAAATGCTTCCGTGATGAGGATTTGCGTAAGGACAGACAGCCGGAATTTACCCAGATCGATCTGGAAATGTCGTTTGTGGACGAAGAAACCATTATGGAATTAATGGAATCTTTCATGAAAAGGGTATTTCAAGAAATACATGGAATTGAAATTCCGACTCCGTTTCCCCGGCTTACTTATGCAAATGCCATGCGCCGTTACGGTTCCGACAAACCGGATTTACGATTCGATTTGGAAATTCAGGATTTAACCTCCGTTTTTTTACAATCTGAATTTAAAATTTTCCGCTCGGTAGCGGATGGAAATGGATTTATTGGAGCATTGGTTGTACCCGAAGCCTGGAATTTTAGTCGCAAGCAGATTGATGAAATCAATCGCTATGTGCAGGATGTGGGTGGTAAGGGTGTTGCTCATTTCAAGAAAACAGGCACTGTACTGGAAGGGGGAATTAGCAAATTCCTTACGCAAGCGGAGAAGGAACACCTGATTCAGCAGTTTGCTTCGGTGGAAAAGGCACTCTTTTTAATTATTGCCGATAAGAATCCGGAAACAGCACAAACATTTTTGGGCTTTTTACGACAGCACCTGGGTGAACAGCTTGATTTAATCGATAGGAAAAAAATTGCGTTATCCTGGACGGTAGATTTTCCGCTTTTAGAATACAGCGAGGAAGAAAAGCGTTATGTTGCCCGGCATCATCCCTTTACTTCTCCCAAAGAATCGGATATTTATTTATTAGACTCCCAGCCGGAGAAGGCAAGAGCTCGAGCCTATGATTTGATTTTTAACGGAAACGAAATTGCCGGGGGAAGTATTCGTATCCACCGTCGGGAAGTACAGGAAAAAATGTTTTCTGTACTGGGAATTTCCCCCGAAGTAGCGCAAAATAAATTTGGGTTTTTACTGGAAGCGATTGAGTACGGCGCACCACCCCACGGGGGAATTGCTTTTGGTTTCGATCGATTGGTCATGTTACTGGCAGGCGCTGAATCGATCCGTGATGTGATTGCCTTTCCAAAAACAACCAGTGCTCTGGCTTTAATGGAAAATGCTCCTACGGAGGTAAGCGAAAAGCAATTGGAGGAATTAGGTATAAAAATTGCAGTAGAAAAAGAGAAATAAAATTTTGGTTCGGGAATAGCGGTTTTTCCGGGTAATGTGAAAGAAGGAGTTTAAATTATTTGTAAATCCAGATTTTTTGCTTTATTTTCGCACAAAACAAACAAATTTAACTTGACAAAAATTAATAAAATTGTTATTTTAAATCAGTTAACGTGCTTTTAACGATAGGAGGCGCATATGTCAAAATTTAAGAAATTGTTAGGTATCCTGCTTGTGGGATTATTTACGTTTTCTCTGCTTATCGCCACAGGTTGTACTCGTCACCCAAATGCAGACCAGATCAAGAAATTGGAAGAGGCCCGTAGCGCTTGTCTTTCTTCGGAACAGAAGCTCAGCGAGGTACAGAAGCAAAGACAGGATCTGGAAAATCAGTTGGCACAGAAAAAATCGGAACTGGAAGGGTTGAAAAAGGAAAAAGAAAATATTCAACAGGGCCTGAGTTCTTGGTCAACCGGGCAATAATTTAAGGTGAGGAGGCAGAAAATGAGAAAAATAAATGTAATAGCATTAATCGCAATCGTATCATTATTCCTGGTG
>JALXCH010000421.1 GCA_026991005.1 Calditrichia bacterium
ATTCCTGTTGAATATCGGAGATAATTCCCATATCGGCATCCTTATCCACCCGTAACGAAACAATCAACTGGGGATCGTTAACCAGTTTGTTGTACACAATGGTTCTGAGGTCATGGATATTTTTCACTGTCACATCATCGATGACTACATTGTTGAATCGATCGACCCAGATGGTGGTAACGTGCCGTTTGGTAGGGAGCTTCTGTATTTTTTCGGCTTCCGGTAAATTCACTTTCAGTCCGGTGTACTGGCGCAGCACCGTGCTAACCATAAAAAAGATCAGCAACTGAAAGATGATATCCGGCATGGATGCCGTGGGAATGCCGATTTTCATCTTGGTTTTTTTCTCGATCTTGATCGCCATATAATCTTTCCTCGTCTGAGCTTTCCACTAAATCAAAACGATCATTTAATTTTACGTCCTAAGATGTTTCTGGTTCAGCTATGGAGATACGTGTCGCTCCCGCTTTCTTTAGCTGATCCAGCACCTTAATATAAGTTTCGTACTTGGTTTTTCGGGCGGTCTTCACCGAAACAATCAATTTATCGTTTTCCAGAAGCTTATCTCGAATAATATCATCCACTTCCTGGATATCCACAACCTTTTCGTCAATCAGAATCTGTCCCAGGTCGTTAATCAGCAAGTTGGTGATGTTCTTTTTGGAAATCTCTTTTACCTCGCCAATGGGAGGAAGTACCAGATCCAGCCCCTTGTCCACATCGATGGTCGTGGTAACCAGGAAAAAGATGAGCAACTGGAAGACGATATCGGGCAACGAAGCTGACGGAATGTCAGGTTCGGGACGTTCTTTTTTCTTACCTAAGACCATTTTTTCTTCCCCATCAAAAGGTGGTTATTTGCTCTTTCCCAGTTCAATCAGCGTATCAATTAATTGGACGGAGGCTTCTTCCATATCGATGATTAACTTGTCGATGCGCGCGGTGGCCCAGTTGTAGAATAACTGGATGGTCATCGCTACAATCAGACCGAACAGCGTGGTCAACAATGCCTGCGAAATACCACCGGCTACGACTGCAGGAGAAATATCGTTGGCGGTTTTAATGGCGTCGAAAGCCACAATCATTCCCCAAACCGTTCCGGTAAATCCCAGCATCGGTGCTACCACAATCACAAAGCCCAGCCACACCATACCTTTTTCCAGAAAAGCCATTTCGATGGAACCTGCGTTGGTGATGGCTTTTTCCACATACTCAATCCCTTCCTGAGCACGCATTAATCCGGCATGGAAAATCGAGGCCACAGGTCCGCGAGTGCTTTCACAAATTTCCAGAGCTGCGTCTGTTCCACCTTCTTTCAGAGCCGTACGAATTTTCTCGATAAACCGACGGGTGTTAATTCCAGCACGCCACAGCGTCCACATTTTTGCGATTCCCAATGCAAGGCCAATGATGAAGAAAATTAAAATCGGCCACATGAAACCGCCGCCCTGTTGGAATAATTCGACCATAATAATTAGACCTCCTAATTCAGTTTTCTTAATCCTTTTTAATTAATCATCAGTTTACAAATTATACTACCCTATCTCGTTAAAGTCAATATTTTTTTAATAATTCAAACAAAATCACTTCAACCCGTACAGTTTGCTTTCGCTGGCCAATTTCTTCGCCTCATCAAAATGCTTTAACGCTTCTAAGAACTGATTATCGCTGTGCAAAATCACGTAATAATAACCATCTTTCTCCCAGAAGTGCCGGGCAATTTCAGCCTTAATCCTGGTGGAAATGTATTGAATATCCTTCTGAAAATCTTCTTCTTTCACCTTAATTCCTTTTTCAATACAGAATTGTTTATATTCATTTAAAATCTCCGGGGTAATCTGAAATTTTTTCTGGAATGTTTCCACGTCAGTCTTCAGTTCCGGATGCTCGTTGGCATAGCGAGTGGCATATTCAAAGAAAAGCCGCTTCACGTTCATTTTATTGGTTAATTTGGGAGAGCGGGAATAACTGCGGTACTTAATCACCACGTCGGGACGAATTCCTCCGCCACCGTACACAATACGGCCTCCCAGAGTGCGGAACTGGGGCCGATTCTTCAAACTATCTTCACTGTACCAGGTGGTATCGGTGATTTCGCTGTAATAATCCCGGACTTTTTTCCCTTTGTAATCCCGCTGGATGCAGCGACCGCTGGGAGTGTAGTACTTCGCTGTGGTAATTCGTACCGCCGAACCATCGCTTAGTGGAAATTCCTTCTGCACCAGCCCTTTCCCAAAGCTGTTTGTTCCGACAATCAATCCCCGATCATAATCCTGGATAGCGCCGGAAACAATCTCCGAAGCCGATGCGGAACCGCGATCGATTAGAATAATGAGGGGAAAATCGTACACCGGCCCGGTGCGCCACTGGTCGGAGAAAAACTTCTCGTCCACCCGATTATCCCGACCCCGGGTTTCCACCACCAGGTGATGCCCGGGAATGAATTTCCCCGCCATCTTCACCGCCTCGTGCAAATACCCACCGGGATTCCCCCGCAAATCCAGCAGCAGACGCCGGGCACCCCGCTGTACCAGCTTATCCAGCGCTTCCTGCGTCTCCTGACTGGTGGTGGCAGCAAAACGGTTCACCCAGATGTAACCGGTACTATCATCCACCATAAAATAAGTGGTTACCGTGTAAATGGGAATTACATCCCGTACAATGGTTAATTCAATGGGTTCATCCAGACCTTCGCGCACAATGGTGACGTTGACTTTGGTTCCCTTGGGCCCCTTTAATTTTTTGGGAACTTCCTCCCGACTGATGCCCACGGCCGATTTCCCATTAATTTTAACAATCTTATCACCGGCACGAATTCCCAATCGCTCCGAGGGGGAACCCGCAATGGGGGAAATGACCGTGATGTAGCCGTCAATCACATCGAACTCAATTCCAATGCCTTCGTAGTGCCCGCTGAAGCTCTCTTTATTCTGCTTCACCTTTTTCGGTTCGATGTACACACTGTGCGGATCCAGCCGGGAGAGCATGCCCGAAATAGCTCCCTCCATGGCTTTATCCCAATCCGGGTTTTCCACATAGTAATACTGAACCAGTTGCACCACCCGGAAAAATTTTCCGATTTGCTGTTTGGCAATGGTCTGGATGTCCGCAACCACATTCCGCTGCAACCAGATGGCAATCACCCCCAGCAGAATGATAGTGATGATTAATGTACGGCGAAGATGGGTGTAACGCCTCATTCAACTTCCTCCGGATTTAACAATGTTTATCCCCTGATTCTGGTAACTGCTCAAGGCAGCCTACCACCATTTTACTCTCCCTTTTCCCTCCTATTTACTTACCCCCGCACTTGCCCAATTTTCTGGCGAATTTGAACGCTAAACTCGCGATTTAGTTCAATTCGGTACAGGAAAACAACCGTGGAGCTCTGGTACACGCGCTCGAATCCTGCCTCGGACAGGGAAATCGTCTCGATGGGGAACCGCCAGATGGTCGCCGGACGCTCACTCTCCAGTTCAATTTTGAGATTGCTATACTCGTCTGCCAATCCGATATGCTGCACATCGGAAAGCTCTCCTCGAGAGGCCAGATTGCGCGGTTCTATCTCCTGCTGGCGCGAGAAATAGTACCTGTCCTCTGCATATCCTGCCAATAATGCAAAATTAAACTCCACCCCGAACAACACAGTAACGGCCCGGGATTCCCGCGGAATGACCTGGTAATTTGCCACCAGCTCTGCCTCTTTCCCCACCGCCTGCAGCGATTTGCGAATTTCTACCGGGATAGCTTGTCCCTCAACCTGCACTGTATCTGTCGCTGCCAGTACCACCCGCACTGCCGCCTCCTGAACCTCTTCTTCCAATACCCGATAAGGCAGATTGGCAAAGCGGGCGATGCGGTCGTACTTCACCTGCTGAAAATCTTCGAGAGTAGTTCCCGGGAGCAAAATATGGTCGATGAGCGACTTCCGCTCGTAATGGTCGTAATTGAGCAGCTTCTCCAGTCCTTCTTCCTTGGCAACTACCATGTCGTGGATGGAAGCCACTCCGTTGTTCGATTGATGCGCTGCCGTAGCAGCTTCCACCAATTTCCGGTGGTAACCTTCCTTTCGGCGCGTCATGGTATTCAGTAGATTGAAATTGGAGGGTAGAAAATCCAGCTCGGTAATGCGACCGCCCTGCTCCGGTTCCAGATACACATTCATCTGCGGCGTTTCGATGAGCAATTCCGGAAAACCATCCAGATTGTAATCCGTCTTCCAGAAGTGCACTCCGGAAGCCGTTCCCTCCACTTCCCGCAGCAATTTCTCCGCCATCAGAAAATTCTGGTACATGGCATGGCGGATGTGTCCCAGATACAGCCCCCCAAACACTCCGTGCCAGTAAGGGCAATTACACTGCCCGGCCCAGATGTGATCCAGCGCCTGCTCGATCCGCGCATCTTCCGGATGTTCCTGTTTCAATTGATGGGCACGACGGCTCAACATCAACATTTTTTTGTGCATTTGATTGGATTCGGGATATTTCGCCAGAAAATTCCGCCAGAATCCCCCACGTACAAACACGGCGTACTCTTCGTACACCTGCTGCTGTTTCAAATAATTTTCGAAATCTTCGTACTTCTCGAAAGCATCCGGCAGCAGAGCCCAGTGCATCATTTCGGCATAAGAGGCGGTGGGCAGATACACCCGTCCCAG
>JALXCH010000422.1 GCA_026991005.1 Calditrichia bacterium
CACACTGCACGCCGCATGCGCATATGCTCCGTCAGGATGCGAATCCGCTGCTGACCATTGCCTTCTTCTTTTACAGTGGAAAGGTTTTTCAGCGCTTGCTCCCGAATGGCTTCGTAAAAAGCCATCTCTTCCGGCGAGAGCTCAATGTACATATTAATTTCCGTTTTAGGTGGAAGCTCTTTGATGACCTGCTCCTTCAACCGCCGGAGGACAAAAGGTTGAATGAGTCGTTTCAGATGTTCCAGCCGCTGGTTGTCCTGATGGCGCATGATGGGTAACACAAATTTCTCGCGGAAACTTTTCCAGCTACCCAGCAACCCGGGAAGCAAAAAGCGGAAAAGCGTCCAGAGTTCCTGTAAATGGTTTTCGATGGGAGTACCGGTGGTAATCATGCGAAACTTACCCTGAAGCTTCAGCGCGGCCTGGGTGCGCTTGGCGGTAATATTTTTAATGGCCTGAGCTTCGTCCAGGACAATGGTTTGCCACTGAAATTTCAGAAAATGCTCTCCGTAGCGCTGGAAGATGTGGTAATTGCACAGCACCAGATGGTACGGCTCCGGCTGGGTGTAATTCTCCACCTCGGCCTGATTGGAGAGCACAATGGGTTTGAGGGAGGGAGTAAACCGTTGGGCTTCCTTCTCCCAGTTGTACACCACCGAGGCGGGGGCAATCACTAGAGTTGCACCGCCTTCTGCCCGGGAGAGAATTAGTGCCAGCGCCTGGATGGTTTTCCCCAACCCCATGTCGTCCGCCAGGCAGGCGCCCGCTTCCAGTTCCGCCAAGCGACTTAACCACTGAAATCCTTCCACCTGGTAAGGGCGCAAGGTCCCCTGAAATCCTTCCGGAACTTCAGCCTTCAACTGCTGCGCCCGGGCAAATTTCTCGAAAAACGTTTTCCACTGGGGAGTCTTCTGGCTTACCGGAATTTCCCGTTCCAGCTCCGGTAAAGCCAGAGCACTAAAACGGTGCAGGCGTAATTTCTCCCCTTTACCGGTGGTAAACGAGTGCACCTTCTTCAGAAAATTAAGCATGCGTTCCGTTAACTGAACCAGCTTGCCGGGAGAGATTTCCACAAATTCGCTGTAATTGCTGTTTTCCCACTGCTCCAGAAGGTTGCGAAAATTTATCACCAGATTTTTATCGATGGTGACGTCTCCCGATAATTCAAACCAATCCACTCCGGAACCGATGTGTAACGAAAGCGCCGAGAAATCGAGCTTCCCGTACAGTTTCTTCTCGAAATTTTTAGGCCATTGGATGGTTAAATCTTCATTTAAATTCCGAATTTCTGCAAAAACCTTCAGGCTTTCTTCCGGGGTGGGGATAATCCAAAAATAAGGACCTTTTTTATACTTCTGAAGGAGGGGAAGTTTCTGGAGAATCTCTTCTGCTTTTTCCCGCTCCCGGGACAGCAAACGTTTTATGGAAATCAATTTCCCATCTTTGCGAAAGGTAATAAACCGTTCTCCATAACCGGGAGTGAGATACACATGTCTCCCCGGGATGGGACGAACCTTTAGAGTAAGAGTAAATCCTTCTCTCTGGGAATACACGCGCAAAATGAATTCCGGCTCGTTTTCCTGCTCCTCATCAGTTACAATTTCTATCTTTCCCTGATGGACGGGTACAGCGCGGGACACCAGTTGAATCACTTCCTGGAGCACCTGTTCGTCTTCTACCGGAATACCATTCATATAGGGTTCCAGTATTTCATTCAGTTGTAATAGGGCTTTGTTCGCAACAAAAACCTCTACATGATAATCATCAATTGGCAGGTAGGTGTACTTATCCTCTATTGCTGGAACAAAATAAAACGTGTAAAGCTCTTCCTCTTTCTTGATATTGAACAGGTAATCCCCGCGGGTGAACTGAACAGGATGCTCTGGATCGTACTCATTGTATATATTGTCCATTTTTAATACCAGGCCTTCCAGCAAATTGAGGGGGATACTCCAGTAAAAAGTCCTGTATTCTCTCAATATTTTACCAAGTACAAGCGAGTCCCGTGGTGTAAGCAGTGAAGAATATTTTGTTCTCAAATCATCCAGACTCACCCTGCGCCCGCGTGACCATTTCCCTTGTTTTGTTTTTTTTTGAATTTTAGGCTCAATCACACTCCTACCAAAATCCAGATCATTTCGCCTTCCGATTACCCAAATAAGTCGTTCTTTCGACTCCTTTGGGGTAACATCATTCTCTGCCCAGCTCTTTAACCGGGAAAGCATTCTTTGCCAGGCAGGCCGAGGCTCTATCAGTTTGCATATGGGAAGAAACTTTTGCTGTTTTTTATGGAGAAAAAGCGGTTCTTCAATAAAAATTTCGTCTTTGACAGCCAAAAGTAACTCACTCAATTGCTCCTTTAAGAACTCGTAACCTCCATCCTGAGCCCAGGTAAATGCCTCCAACAACTTGTTGAAATAATTCGAAAGGTTCTCGCTTTCCAGTAAATACTGCAATAATCCAACCACCAATACACTGTGAACAAATATAAGTATATTGTATTTTTTATAGGTGTCTGAAGAGAACTTCCTGGTCGGTAAATCCGACTGTTCCAGGATAGCGCTTTTAAAAATCTTAAACACGGGTTTTAAAATTGTTTTTGTGGGATTCTTTTCCTCTTTTTCCGCCCACTCTTTAAGTTTGGGAAAGTCTTCAGGACGGGTTAAAAGGAGAAGTAAGTAATAAAGCAAAAACAGATTTAAAGGGGAAGGCTTTTCCTCAGGAGATTCTTTTTCAATCTTCTCGAATTCCTCCAGGCCTTTTTCCAGATCCCGTGTAAAGGCGCGCATGAGGGCAACACCTTTACGAAAATACTTATCTGTATTCTTCTTATCGGATAAAAAGAATTGGATATTCCCCCGCATAAACTGCCAATCCAGATACATATGGTATGCATCAGGAGTAATCGAGTCATCCCGGGGGTAATTTTTAAACACATGATTGATAAAGGGTGTTAAATGATTCATGGGAGTAAAATCTGAAAGCTGTTCTTCCAGAGCTCGATAAGCCAGAGTTTGTTGAATGATGCCGGGTTGTTTTTTTAGCCAGGCAAGATCGAACGGATGGAAAAACATGAGTTCCAGTTGCTCAAGAACCAGATCAGACTTTAAGACCTTGTATTTACGAATAATTTCTTGTACCCTGTCGTGGTCTTTGTTTAATAACGCAAGACGCAGATGCAGAAAATTGGTTCGGTGATTAAAACGATTCATTTTTACGGGATGAACAATGAGAGAAATGCTCTCCACGTACGGTTGAAATTGGGACTGTTTTTTCGACAGTTGACGAGCAATCTTCTCGCAAGAATAATTGTCCACATGAACTGTCTGGGAATCCATTTCTTCCAGAAAACCAAGGTCATCCAGTGTTCTTAAAGCGTGGTAAAACTGTTTCTCGGTGATATACGGTTTATTGGTAATTTTGAAAAACGCATTAACCGTGCGAAATAGAGTTTCCGGTTTAATGGCGAGAAAGTAAAGGGTGGCAAATTCCAGAATAGTTTTTGCCGGTTCCTCCAGCGTCCGGTAAAGCTGGTATAGTGATTTTTCCATGATTTACACTCACTGTTTACTTACAAAAAAGTACATTTAAATAAATCCTAAAATATTATTCTCTAATTTTCAATTTAGGTTACCAAAGAAAAATGGATTATCAGTCAGCTATATTTTTAACAATCCACTTACTACCCACAAACTCATAAATATAATATAATATGTGCAGATTTAAAGAACAATGTGATGTAAGATTTCAATTAAGAAACGTGAACTCCGTTTTTCATTCAAACAAAATAAGAATTAAACCCGCATTTTAATGGTTTAAAGAATTCATTTGTTAAAAGAACAGGAGATACGAAGCGGGTAGCATCGTCAGGGTTTCGGTGTTAAATTTAGTGGTTTAAAAATTTGAGTTTGAATATGGTTCGTATCATAGATGTTGAACAGGGTAGCATTGCCGAAGAATTGGGGATCCGTCCCGGAGCGTCCCTTATCAGTATAAACGGGAAGGAAATTTCGGATCAACTGGATTACCGGTTTTACGCCTCGGCAGAGGAAATGGAATTGCTGGTGGAGCAGGAGGGCGAGCAAATTTTATTCGAGATTGAAAAGGATGTGCAGGAAGACCTGGGGCTGATTCTGGAAGACCTGGAAATGCGCCATTGCGGGAACAAGTGCGTGTTTTGTTTTGTGCATCAGAATCCGAAAGGGCTGCGTAAGTCACTCTATTTTAAAGATGAAGATTACCGTTTCTCTTTCCTCTACGGGCACTATGTTACCCTCTCGAATGCCGATGAGCGGGATTTGCATCGGATTGTCGAGCAGCGTCTTTCTCCGTTGTACATTTCCGTACATGCCACGGAGCCGAAATTACGGCAATATTTGCTGGGTATCCGCCAGGACGACCACTTGATGGAGAAGATTCACTTCCTGGCCGAGCATGGAATCGAATTACACACCCAGGTGGTGCTGTGTCCCGGATTAAACGACGGAGAACATCTGGAACGTACCATGCAAGAGCTGAAAGCATTGTTTCCCCAGGTGCGTTCGGTAGCTATTGTACCGGTAGGACTCACTCGCTTCCGGCGCGGCTTGCCCCGTTTAAATCCCGTAACCCGGGAATACAGTTTGCAACTGATGCAGGAAATCGACGGCAAACGGGAGCAGTTTAAGAGGGAAATCGGCAGCGCTTTTGTCTATCTGGCAGATGAGTTCTACATTGCTACGGACACTGCCTTACCGGAAGAGGATTATTACGAGGATTTCTACCAGCTGGAAAATGGGGTTGGATTAACCCGCGATTTTATTTCCCGGGTAAAAGCGGAGTTACCCGAATTACAGCGCCTGGCACCGGAACTCAATTTAACTCTGGTAACCGGTGTATTGGGAGCCCGCGCTCTAAAACGCTATATTTTACCTTTGTTGAAACACATCCCCGGTTTAAAAATATCTTTATTGCAGGTGGTCAATCGCTTTTTTGGTGAATCCATTACCGTGGCGGGATTACTGGTGGGGCAGGATATTTACGATGCTCTGCGGGGATATCCCGAACTCGGGGATTATGTGATTCTACCTCCTCGGGTCATTAACCAGGAGGGACTTTTTTTAGATGATTGGACACTGCCCCGGCTAGAAAGGAAGTTGAAAAAGGAGGTTTTTATTTTCCCGGAGAGCTTTGTTCAACTGGTGGAAAATATTCGAGCACAGCGCACGGTAAAATCTGCCGAGCTGGCACGCAAAATTCGGCACAGCCGGGTGTCTCTACTGCCGGAAATAAATGAGTAAACAATGAAGAAATATCGAGAGTAAGCAGCAAACACCCGTTTAATTGAAAAAAACAGAAAGAGGATTATGGGATTACCTATTGTCACAATTGTTGGCCGACCGAACGTGGGGAAATCCACCCTGTTTAACCGGATTATCGGAAAGCGGGAAGCCATTGTGGATGATCAACCCGGGGTGACGCGCGACCGGTTGTACGCCCAGGCGGACTGGAATGGCATTCCGTTTATGCTGGTGGATACCGGAGGGTACTTACCGAAAACCGAGGACGAAATCGAAAAAGCCATTCGCGAGCAGGTGGAGATTGCCATTGAGGAAGCCGATGTAATCCTGTTTGTGGTGGATCGCCAGACGGGGGTTACCCAGTGGGATAGTCTGATAGCCGAAAAACTTCAGCGCACCCACAAGCCGGTTCTTTTGGTGGTAAATAAAGTGGATCACGAAAAATACGAGCCGGAGATGTACACCTTTTACAATCTGGGTCTGGGCGACCCCATTGGTGTTTCCGGGATTCAGGGGCTGGGCATCGGCGATTTGCTGGATCGGCTGGTGCAGCATCTGCAAAAAATTCCCTTCAAACCCCGGGAAGAAGGCATCCATCTGGCCGTGATTGGCCGCGAAAACGTGGGGAAGTCCTCGTTTGTGAATACCCTGATTGGAGAAAAACGCTCCATCGTTACCGATCGTCCCGGTACCACCCGGGATGCGATTGATTCCCCCTTAAATTACAAAAAACGCCGTTACATTTTGATTGACACTGCGGGGTTAAAACGCAAAGCCCGGATCAAGGAAAACGTGTTGTTTTACAGCCAGATTCGCACGGCGCGGAGCATTCAGCGTGCGGACGTGGTGCTCTATTTTATGGATGCCACCGAAGGCCCTACCCGCCAGGATTTGCGCGTCATTCAGGATGCGGCTCGCCAGAAAAAGGGGATTGTGATTGCCGTGAACAAATGGGATCTGGTGCCTAAAAATGAGCATACGCTGTTTCAGTGGGAACGTGCCATGAAGGAACGACTGGGTGAGTATGCGTACATCCCGATTGTGTTTACCTCGGTGCTGGAAAAGAAACGATTGTACAAGTTGCTGGATGTGGCAACGGCAGTGTACGAAGAACTGCATAAATACATTCCCACCAGCGACTTAAACGATGTGTTGCTGCCCATTATTCAGGAAACTTCCCCTGCGGCAATTCGCGGAAAGGAAATTAAGATAAACTATGTGACTCAGGTGAAAAAGAATCCCCCGGTGATTGCTTTTTTCTCCAATTTCCCGGAACTGATTCAGGATCACTATCGGCGGTTTCTGGAACGGAAAATTCGGGAGCTCTGGGGCTTCACCGGTGTGCCCCTCACCATTGTGTTTAAATCCAAACATGGTAAACGAGGGAATTGAATCGGAATTTTTTTTGGTAACCACCAGCGGGATTTCGGTACCCCAGAGAGCACAGAGATTGTTTAACCACTGAATAAAATGAAAAATTAAAAATGAAAAATGTCCAAAGCCATGGGAAAGGAAAGATTTAACCACCAATCATAAAAATAGGTATTTAACCACGAAATATTTACCCGCGAATAAAAAGAATTAATATTTGCCCACGAATTACACGAATGGACACGAATGAAAAAGACAATAAAATTAGGTTGTGAAAGAATCTGTTAGATTATTTGGAATTTGGAGATTAAAGTTTGCTGTTTGGGATTTGGTAATTGGAATTTGTAATTTCATTCTTCGCTTCTCCCGAGGCGTTATGCTGCGAAGCAGCATTTTCTATTTCAGTAACAAAGCCTTTCACGAGAGGTCATTTTACGATGCACACTCCTCTCATTATTCGTTGAGGTTGTAACCCACTCTGGAAACCGGGCTACATAGCTTATTCTGTTCATCCGCATCTCCATAAACAGCCACTCTTCAGAATCATTAGCCACTTAACCACAAATTATTTAACCACGAATCACACGAATGGGCACGAATGAAAATTAATGATATGATTAAATTATGAAAAAATAAGCCATAATTATCTATTTTTATGATATTTTGTTTAAAATTTGGAATTTCTTCGCGTCCTTTGCGTTTCCTCCGCGCCCTTTGCGGTTTTTAATTATCTAACATTTGTTGTCTGGAACTTGTTCTTTGAGATTTCTTTCCCCTTTCGTGGTTAATCTTTTGAAAAACCACGGTCTCCGAATCCCAAAGTTCTTCTTTAAAATCCCAGCAAAATATTTTTTTAATGAATCCTTCCGGTGTTATGGTTATCTTTTGTTTCCAGAAAGTAAATTGGTATCGGAAAGGAAATCGTGTGAAAATAATATCTCACAATGATTTGTGGTTATTTAGATGGCTGATGCCGAGAACATTCATTCTACTGCTGGGAATACTTCACTTGGCAGGTGCTTATTCCTCTACCAACGTCGTTTATCCCTGGCAAACAGCCACAGAAAAGAGCTTCGGGCGAAAATGCGGATTCCCGGCAGTTCTGGCTGCCGCCTCTGCACCGGAAGCTCATATCCGCCACCAGTATCAACTCTGGAAACAAAGCCGCCTGACTGCGCAAGCGGTGTTTACTTCCCCTTCGGGGCATTTCCACATTTATTACGATACCACCGGATACCATGCCATTCCCGATTACGACCGGGACGGCAACGGAATCCCCGATTATCTGGAATTTGTTGCTCTTTCCTTCGACCGGGCCTGGCAGGTGGAAGTGGATTCCCTGGGATTCCAGCCACCGCCCGACAGCAGCAGCAATCCCCGAAACCATTATCCCGTGTACTGCAAGGCAATCCGCGATTACGGCCAGACGGTGCTGGATTATCAGATCCCCTTTAGTAATCGGAAAGCATTTGTTACCCATGTGGAAATCAATGTGGATTTTTCATTTGTACACTACCCCGGCGTAACGGATCCCATTGTGCGAGATAGCATGGCCATCGCCGTTACCGCCGCGCATGAATTTAACCACGCCCTGCAATCCGGCTACAATTTATGGTCCGACGCCAGCGGAAGCTGGTTCCAGGATATCTGGTTCATCGAAAGTTCCGCGGTGTACATGGAGGAAGTGGTTGCTGACGAGGTGAACGATTACTTGAATTATTTGGACGATTACTTCCGGGAGTGCCATCATTCCATCGACGAAGATCGCTATTCCCTGGCCGATTACGGCAAAGTACCATTCGAAATCATGCTGGGGAAGATGTTTGGTCGGGATATAACCCGGCGTATCTGGGAGAAAATTGTGGAGGTAAGAGCCATTCCCGCCACGGAGAAGGTGATGGCGGAAGAAGCGACTTCCCTGCAAAACGTGTTCCCGGAACTGGCCAAATGGTTTTATTACACCGGAGATCGGGCAAGAGGAGAATATTTCCCCGATGCGGCGCTTTTCCCCTCCGTTCCTCCGGTTTCCCTGAACGATATTTCCTTCCTTTCCGACACGGTACTTACCGATTCCCTCCCGCATCTGGCTTTTCGTTATTATCAGGGTACCACACACCTGCAGGATGATGCCAATTTTATTTTACAGGCCCAATCGGCTGCGGGAACCAGCAAACTCTCTGCCCTCTACGAAAATGCACTACAGAACGAAATCACGCTACTTCCTGCCGGTGTTCCTTTTCATTATACCGAACCGGTCAATGGAGGCAGCATGCAACTGGCAGTGGTCAATTCTACCCTCAGTGGAACCGCACGTGCCGCTTACATTGTAAAAATACAGCCCTACCAGAGCTCCACGGAGCAGGAGGTGTTTCTTTTTCCGCAGCCGGTGCACGCTTCGCAGCAACCCGGATGTGTGACCTTTCGATTCCCCGGGCAACAGGCTACCGTGCATATTTACACCGCCAACGGAAAGCGAGTGAAACAAATCGGGCCGGTCACCGCCCCCAATCTCTGCATCTGGAAACTGGAGAACGAGGCGGGAGGGAAAGTAAAGAGTGGGGTGTATGTGTATTATCTGATTACCGAGGATCGGGAATTCCAGGGGAAAATCCTGGTTTTACCGTAACCAATCGTAAAACCGAATATCACCGGTGATAAAACGCCGGTACATATTAACAGCAAGATTATTTCGTCCCGGAAAAGTCGGGTAAAGATATGGATATTGTACCACTGGCAGCCATCATTAGTTTTCTGGCGCTGGATACAACGGCGGCATTTCAGATGCTCATCTCCAGCCCATTGTTTACCGGGCCATTGCTGGGGTACCTGTTAGGGGATCCCATGCTGGGATTCGAAATGGGCTTTCTTTTCCAGCTTCTCTGGTTGGGGAAAATCCCGGTGGGTGCTACTTTTGTACCGGAAGGCAACGTGGCTTCCATGATTGGCACCACCATCGTTTTACTCAATCGTCAACTGGGGTTACCGCACACGGTGCTCACCCTGGCGTTTATCGAAGGTGTCCTCATCAGCTACCTGGGAGCGCTGGTTACGGTATTCTATCGCAAAATTAACGGCAGGATGCTGCAACTGGCGATATCGCAAATTCAGAAGCGCCATTTTCGCTGGGTGATTTTCGTGGAAGTTTTGAGCATGGTACTATATGGAGTGATGTTTTTCGCCTTTACTCTGAGCGTACTTTATTTAAATGCGCGCTTTCTTCCCTCTCTGATTCGTCTAATAGGAGGGTTGTTCGAACACCAGCTCATTGTGGCGAAACCGGCTATTCTGGGAATTGGAATTGCTTTTGTTTTACCGTTATTAAAAGAAGCATGGGCAGTGGTGCGAAAGGGGTGGCGATGATGGGGAACGAACACATTCCGCGGAAACGCATCACTCGCTGGGATTTGTTTAAAGTGTTCATTGCCAGCTTTTTCATGCAATCCGTCTGGAATTTTCGCAGTCTCATCAGTGTGGGCTTCAGCGCCTGCTTATTCCCGGTACTGAATAAACTGTACCAGACGCCGGAGGAGAAGAAAGAATTTCTTCTGCGGCATCTTCGGTTTTTCAATGCCCATCCTTACCTGGCTTCCTTTGCGCTGGGGGTAGCCATTCGCATGGAAGAGATTCATGTCGAAGAGAACGCCGAAAATCTGGAGATGTTGGATCGCATCAAAGAAATGCTTATCGGTCCTCTGGGCGCCATTGGCGATAAACTCTTCTGGGCGACGATTAAGCCCGCCACACTCATTGCCGGAATGGTGCTGGTGCTGGCGGCTCCGGACCAGGCTTTGCGCTGGATTTCCCTGGCAGTTGTCTTCCTCCTGTACAATATTCCTCATTTTTACTTCCGTTATCGGGGAATTGTGGAAGGGTACGAGCATCCGCTGGAAATTTATCGATTTGTCAATCAACAACGGTTTCAGCGGTTGCAGTTTGGTTATGCCGTGCTATTTATTGTCTCCCTTCTGGCGCTGTCCCTGCTCTTTGCCATCCATATTTACCAGTGGCATTACGGCTTAACGGTGGTTTTCTTCCTTTCTCTGGTGTACGCTTATGTTATGCGCAAAATTACGGATAATTTTTATCTGGTAAGCCTGGGAACTTTTATTTTTTTTCTTACCGTGGGAATTCTATTTTATTAAATTTGTTTCTATGATTTCCGGAGAGGGTTGGTAGAATAAAATTAAAGTGTTTTAAGGAAAGAAACATACCGGAGTAAGGGAGTACCGAGTACTTCTTTAAAAAAGGCGGAAGAGAAAAATTCCCCCTTGGGAGTAAAAGAAAGGCAGGAAATTTGAGGTGGTGGAAAGGTCTTTCTCCGCCCAATAATGCAAAATTGCAAATTATCCGCGATGATTAAAAAAGAATTTAAAATAACCAACAAAACCGGTTTACATGCGCGACCGGCGGCCATGTTGATTAAGACCACCGGTAAGTTTAAATCCGATGTGCGGATTTCCAAGGACGGGTATGAGGTGAACGGCAAAAGCATTATGGGAGTAATGACGCTGGCTGCCGAACCGGGAAGCGTTATTCAGGTAACTGTCGAAGGTGAAGACGAACAGGAAGCGATGAAAGCCATTGAGGAGCTTATTAAAAACAATTTTTACGAAGATTAATCCTTCCCTCCTCTGTTTGATTAATCAACATTCCATGAGTGAAATGTGGTGAAGTTCGACACCTGCGATTTAAAAGATTTTCACTTCCTTTTAAAAATTCCATAAAAAATAATAACTTATGAAATTGATTTCCTTTCGAAAATTCGGCATTGCATTTGCAATTCTAATGATAAGGGATTAAGGAATTGGAAAGTAGACCTAAACAGGGACGTTTAACTACAGGGAAGTTGCATGGAAGGAATTTATGGAGGAATTTCAAATTCTAATAAGAAAGAATCGCAAAACTCCAATCAATATGAGGAAATGATCTCGTTTCTGCGAAGCCGTTTAAACATCATTGGTGCTTCGGTCTATCTTATCCAGGCCAAACTGGCCGAAGATGAGAAAGATGTGGGAAAATATTTCCGCAAAATTAACGAAGAGATTGAATCGATCCGCAAAATGCTCAATCAATAAAATCATGGAACAGAGGGATGAACCGCAACGAGATTAGAATTCTAATTGTGGAAGATGAAGAAATTATTCGCATGATGTTTCGCCAGTCCTTCGAGAGCTGGGGCTACCAGGTGGATTGTGCCGAGAATGGGAAAGAAGCGCTGGAGAAATGCCAGAAAGACGAATTTCATATTGTGGTGACCGATTTAAATATGCCGGTAATGGATGGGATGGAATTGCTCAAAAAAATAAAATCCCGCTGGCCCTACATCGAGGTCATTGTGATTACCGGATTTGCCACCATTGAATCGGCCATTGAGGCAATGAAGTTAGGTGCTCACGATTTTATACTAAAACCGGTGAATTTTGAACATGTGCAGTTTACCATCAATAAATGTTACCAGCGGATTCGCGCCCAGGCGGAAAACACGGAATTGCGGGAATTAAACCGACAGCTTTCCCTGTTGAACGAAATGAAAGATAAATTCATTTACATCACCAACCACGAAATCCGCACTCCCTTAACTATTTTCAAAGGATATCTGGAGATTCTGGATAGTATGTTGCAGGATGCCGACCCGGAATTGCGCGAAATTCTGGAAGTGCTTCAGAGTACTGCCGATGAACTGAATGAAATTGTGGACAAGATGCAGGAACTGGAAGCCCTGGAAAAGGCTCAAAATAGTAAGAAAGAAGAAATCGTGGATTTAAAAAAGCTCATTTCCCGGGTTTATAAAGAAATGGTAAAATTGTTTAATTCCCGTAACATTGTACTGAAGGTGTACATCGATAAAAATCCGCTACTTTTTAAAGGTGACTACCGGCAACTACTTCTGGTGTTTCGGGAATTGCTCCAGAATGCCCTGAAATTTACCCCTGATGGAGGGAAAGTCATTGCCCGTCTGGAATTAAAAAATAACGAGATTTTTTATTCTGTGAAGGATAATGGCGTGGGAATTCCCTTCGACAAACAAAACATGATTTTCGAGAAATTTTATGAAATCCAGGATGTCATTAATCATCGAACCTCTAAACAGGATTTTATGGGTGGGGGTATGGGAATTGGATTAACTCTGGTAAAAGAAATTGTTGAATCCATGAGGGGGAAAGTTTTACTGGATAGTGAACCAGGGAAGGGATCAACTTTTACGGTAGTCCTTCCAATTATGGAAATTAAACCGAAAGGAGCCCGTGATGTTTCTACTTCGCAGTCTTACTCATTCCATGAGTAAATACGAAAGAAACTACGGAGAATTTACCTGTCCGGTATGTCATCGCAGCTTTGTGCAATTGTTACCACCCGGAAGTGTGGAAATAAAACCGCACCATTGGCTGAAAGTAGAGAATATGCCTCCGGAATTCCGCTATGTCTGCTCCCGTTGCCACCGCCCTTTGCGACTTACCCGCATTTTTAACGGAAGGGGAGAAGAAGTGTGTTCTTACCCCGAACGTCATCGGCAGCGATTGTACCCGTACCACCTACCGGATTTCGATATTTGATGCGGTGCCCCGGATACCAGAAGGTCTTTTCTAAGTAACCGGAAGACCCGTTTCCCCGGGTGTTCGAGTTCATACCCGGTAAATAGAACACCCTCGCACCAGCCTGCGCTTCTCTTCAGGGGCATCATCAAACGTTTACCAAGAATTCAATTTCCTGCCACCAAAAGTCCTTTTTCCTGTTTACAAAATTTCTCCCACTGCATCTCCACTTTATTACTTGACATTGCAGGCGGATTATGTTAAAATATTCACGGTATTAAAAAATATGAACTTATGCGTAAAATATTCCTGCTTTTTATTATTTTCGTAAGTACGCTCTGGGCCCAGGAGCAGCCCAGAGTTTATTTGCTGACGCTGAACGGGGTGGTCAATCCGGTAGCCTCTGATTTTATTCACCACGGGATTGAGGTAGCTACGCGGGAGGGGGCAGAATGCCTCATTATCCAGATGGACACTCCCGGCGGTTTAATGAAATCCATGCGCCAGATTGTGAAGGATATTCTGGCCTCACCGGTACCGATAGTGGTTTATGTGGCTCCTTCCGGTTCCCGGGCCGGGTCAGCGGGGGTATTTATTACCTATGCTGCTCACATTGCAGCCATGGCACCGGGTACTAACATCGGAGCAGCGCATCCCGTGAATATGGGAATCGGTAAAGATTCCACCCAGCAAACTATGATGGAAAAGGTTACTAACGATGCCGTGGCTTATATTCGCAGCATCGCCGAAAAGCGCCATCGCAATGCAGATTGGGCCGAGAAAGCGGTGCGCGAAAGTGCTTCTATTCCTGCCCGGGAAGCGCTGAAGCTGCACGTGGTGGATGTGCTTGCCGATAATGTGGACAGCCTGCTTGCCTGGATGGATGGAAAGGAAGTGGAAGTGCTAACGGGCAAAAAAACTTTGCACACGCAAAATGCCAAAATTGTCCCCATGGAAATGTCCTGGCGCCTCAAGATTCTGAACGTCATCAGCGATCCCAACATCGCCTATATTCTGCTGCTTATCGGAATTTACGGCATCTTTTTCGAACTGTACAATCCCGGTACAATTTTACCGGGTGTAGTGGGCGGCATCAGTCTTATTCTGGCATTTTATGCCCTGCACACCCTGCCGGTGAATTACGCCGGGCTATTACTCATCCTTTTCTCCATTATTCTCTTCATTGCCGAAATTAAAATACCCAGCTACGGATTATTAACAGTAGGAGGAATAGTGTCGCTAACACTGGGTTCTTTAATGTTGTTTGATTCTTCGGTGCCTTTTATTCAGGTATCCTGGAAAGTGATTCTTTTTGCAGTGATTTTGACCACGCTCTTCTTTCTGTTTGCGGTGGGAATGGGCGTTCGTGCTCAGCGCCGAAAGGCGGTCACCGGCTCGGAGGGGCTAATTGGCGAAGAAGGCGAGGCGGTAGAAGCGTTTCGGAAGGGTGAGGGCCAGATAATGGTGCATGGTGAAATCTGGAAAGCACAGAGTGAAGAGAAAATTCTAAAAGGCGATAAGGTTGTAGTCACCGAAGTGAAGGGGCTGAAACTTATCGTCAAAAAAGTAACATAGGAGGAAGAACAATGCCATATCTGGGAACAATAATCATTCTGGTTTTACTTTTGTTAGCCAGCGCCATTCGTGTTTTAAGAGAATACGAACGAGGCGTGATTTTCCGTTTGGGGCGTTTGGTGGGTGCTAAAGGTCCGGGGCTGATTTTTCTTATCCCCGTTATCGATCGCATGGTAAAAATTAGCCTGCGCACGGTGGTTATGGATGTGCCGCCGCAGGATGTGATTACCCGGGACAATGTGAGTGTGCAGGTCAATGCTGTGGTGTACTTTCGGGTTCTGGATCCCCAAAAAGCGGTGGTGGAAGTAGAAAACTACCTTTTTGCGACTTCCCAGCTTTCTCAGACCACGTTGCGGAGCATCGTGGGACAGGTGGAATTGGACGAACTTCTGGCCAATCGGGAAAAGATTAATAAGCAGTTACAGGAGATTATCG